>NZ_CAXBJS010000008.1:0-31190 GCF_963976025.1 uncultured Arenimonas sp. | reverse complement strand
GGAATCGTACGACGTCTGGCTGTGTGGCGATGGCGCTGTTCAGCGGGTCCATGACAACGGCACTCCGGGGGGAGCCCGATTCTAGCGGCATCGCACACCGACGTCCTTTCCGCTCAGCGCCGGCGGCGATGCAGCATCCGGTGCAACGCGCGCCTTGGCACGCTGGCGATGTCGTGGTTCAGGAAGGCCAGCACGAACTGCAGGCCGCTGACGAAGGTCACCACCGCCACCATCACCGTGCCCGTGGCGGCGGCCTGGCCGGTGCTGGCCGACAGCCACCAGTGCCAGCCGCCGAAGACCAGCGCGAAACCCAGCAACAGCACCCCCGCCAGAAGTTCCAGCGACGCCGCCGGCAGGTCGCGCAGGTAGTAGTTGTACAGCAGCCGCTTGCCGGCATTGCGCAGGTGCTTGAAGGCGAATTCGCCGAACACGCGCGAGACCTTCAGGTTGCTCTTCTCGTCGCCGTAGCGCGCGTCCATCGGCACGTCCACCACCACCGCGCGCACGGTACCCAGCCGGAACAGCAGGTCGGTCTCGAAAAAATAGCGGCGGCTTACCTGGTCCAACGGCAGCCGCTCGGCCACGGCGACGTGCAGCGCGGTGTAGCCGTTGGTGGGGTCGAAGATGTCCCAGTAACCGCTCGACACCTTGGCCAGGAAGGACAGACCCAGGTTGCCCAGCCGCCGCAACAGCGGCATGCGGCCGATCTGGCGCAGGTCCCAAAAACGATTGCCCTTGGTGTAATCGGCTTCGCCGCGAAGGATCGGCGCCACCAGCTCCGGCAGCAGGGCGGGGTCCATCTGGCCGTCGCCGTCGAGCTTGACCACGATGTCCATGCCGTCGGCGATGGCCTGGCGATAGCCGGTGAGGGTGGCGCCGCCGACGCCCTGGTTCTGGTCGTGGCGCAGTACGCGCACGCGCGGGTCGGTGGCCCGGGACTGCACCAGGTCGCCGCTGCCGTCCGGGCAGGCATCGTCCACGCAGTAGATGCGCTCGACGTCCGGGCCGATGGCGTCGATCACGCCCAGCACCTGGCCGGTGACCCGGAAACAGGGAATCACCACCGCCACCCGCGGTGGATGTCCCTGCGTGTGCATTTCGCTACCCCTGTTCGGATCACTCGCTGGCAAAGCGCGCCACCTGTCTTGTTGTCGTGCGTCGTGCTCTGACAGTATCGCGCAACACCGCCGTCCTGGCTGCCGCCCGATGCCGCTTATCCGCAACCTCGCGCTTGCCGCCGGCCTGCTGGCACTGGCCGTGGGCATGGTGATCCACCCCTTCGACTACGCCGCGCTCGCCCCGCGCCTGCAGGACGCGCTCAGCCTCGCCCTGCTCGGCGGTGGCCTGGCCGGGCTGCTGGCCTGGCGGCTGCGCATCCGCGCCGCCACCGCCGTCTTGCTGGCCAGCCTGCCGGCGGCCGGCGTGATCCTGGCGGGCCTGCCGGGCGCCGCCGCCACCGCGCTGCTGCTGGCCGGCGCCATGGCCGCGGGCACCCTGCTGCCACCGGTCGCGGGCACCTCGCCGCTGCTGCGCCTGGTCGCCGGCCTGGGCCTGCTGGCAGGCCTGGCGGGCTGGCTGCTGCCCTTCCCCGTGCACCACGCGGGCACCTGGGGCCTGGCGCTGGCGGCCCTGCTGCTCTGGCGCCGCCGCCAGGTTGGGCGCGACCTGCAGGCGATTGCCGCGGAGTTCCGCGACGCCGTGGAGGAAACACCGCGCACCGCCTTCGGGGTCTGCCTGCTGGCCCTGGTGGTGTCCGCGCCGGCCTGGCTGCCGGCGCACATGGCCGACGACGTGGCCTACCACCTGGGCCTGGCCTGGGAGCTGATGCAGTTCGGCCACGCCCGCTTCGACATCGGCACCCAGGTCTGGGCGCTGGCGCCCTGGTCCACCGACGTGCTGCATGCGCTGGTGTCGGTGCTGGCTGGCGAAGAGACCACGGGTTTCCTCAACGCCGCCTGGCTGCTGATGGCAGCCTGGCTGGTTCGCGGCCCGGCCCGCACGCTGGGCGTGTCGCCGCGCCTGGCCTGGCTGGCGGCCGCGGCTTACCTCAGCCTGCCGATGAGCCACATGCTGGCCGGCAGCCTGCAGGTCGAATCGGCGACGCCGGCGATGTTCGCCGCCCTGGCCAGCCTGCTGCTGGCCCGCGTCCCGCCCGGCCCGGCGCCCATGTTCCTGCTGGCCACGCTGGCCGGCATGCTGATGGGCAGCAAGGTCAGCAACGGCCTGCTCCTGCTGCCGTTTTCCACCTGGTGGCTGCTGCAGTGGAAAACCGCCCTGCCCTGGCGCCAGCTGCCCGCGGCGATCGGCCTGGGTCTGCTGGCGGGCGGGTCGAGCTACGCCTACGCCTGGGGCCTGACCGGCAATCCGGTGCTGCCACTGATGAACGCCTGGTTCGGCTCGCCCTGGTACTTCCCGGAAAACTTCCTGGACACGACCTGGACCAGCGGACTGAGCTGGAACCTGCCGTGGCGCTGGGTTTTCGAAACCCCGGCATTCCACGATGGCGGCCGCGTCGGCGCGGCGGGCGTGCTGGCCGTGGCCCTGCTCGGCGGCTGGGCGCTGGCGCTATGGCCGCGCAGCTCGCGGGCGCTGGCGCTGGCGACGCTGGCCGCGGCGGTGCTGCTGCTGGGCCAGATCCAGTACCTGCGCTACCTGCAGCCGCTGATGCCGATGGTGGTGGCGCTGATGATCGCCGGGCTGGCGGGCACGGCTTCGGCGGGCCGCGAACGCGTGCTGGCCGGCGTCGTGGTGGTCCTGGTGGCGATCCAGGTGGTCGTGCTGCCCACCAGCTCCTGGCAGCTGATGACCCGCGAGATCCGCGTGCTCGCCACCCAGGGCCGCGACGCGGCGATGGCGCGCATGGTGCCCGAACGCGTGCTGGCCCGGCATTTCCGCGACATCGCCGAGCCCGGTGAATTCCTGCTCTACGCCCACTCCAGCAATACCGTCATGGCCGAACTGCCGCGCCAGGCGGCGGCCGTAAGCTGGCACACGCAGTACGTCTGGAAAATCCGGCGCCAGGGCTGGGACTGGCCGGGCATGATCGAAGCCAGCGGCGCCACGCACCTGCTGCTGCGCCATCCGGAAGAGCTGCCGGGCGTGGCCGGCGTGCTCACCGGCGCCAGCCTCGTCAGCACGGTGGACCGGGCCAGGCTTTACCGCCTGGCGCCAGCCATCGTTACCCCCACTTCGCTGCCGGCTTCCGGGGGCGAGGTGGCGCTGGAACTGCCGCTGGACGCTCCGCACGCCACCACGGGCTGGCTGGAACTGCAGCTGGCCTGCCAGCGCGAAGGCGCGCCGGTCAGTCTGGCCTGGGAGCTCGGGCGGCCCGCACGCGCGCCCATCCAACGCTGGACACTCGCGACCTGCGGGGCCGACGGCGTGGCCACGGCGCGCATGCATTTCGCCGCCCTGGCCGGCGCCGATGCGCTGCGCGTGCTGGCCCGTGCCGCGCCCGAGGCCGAAGGCATGCCGGTATCGCTGCTGCGCGCCCAAGCCAACCGCCGCCGCGACCCGAGCGCGGACTCGGAGCGTTTCCATGTCATCTGGGATGCTTTCTGTGCGCGGCCGGGCTGCGGCCGCGACCGCACCTGGCTGCGCACCGACCGCTGGGACCCGGTGCGCGACTGAGCCGCCTGCGCTGTTTCGGGCCGGTCAGCGCACGGTGATTTCCGCGCGGGCGACCACCTCGCCCTCGCAGGAAAGCTCCAATGGCACCGCGCCCGGCCGCCGCAAATGCGGCGCCAGTGTTTCATCAACGCTGAAGGTGGCCACGCCGCCGGCCAGGAAGTACTGCACCGGCTGGCCGGCCAACTTCAGTTCGAAACCGCGGGAACCCGGCGCCAGCGCCAGCCAGACCGCGGAGCGACCGTCGGGCTGCACGTTGAAGGCTTCGCCGGCATGGATTTCGCGCGGTCCGATGTCCTGCACGCCGGCGGCGCAGCCGGCGGCCGGCGGAACCACGGGCGCCGGGGCCACCACGGCCTCGCGGATCGCCAGCTGGCCGATGGGCCCTTCGCTGCCGTCCGGGCAGGTCCAGGCCAGCGCATCGCCATCGCGCAGGCGTTCGCGCGTTGCCGGATCCAGGCCCGCCGAGGCATTGAGGCCGGCAACGGTCATCGGCACCCGGATGTCCTCGCCGATGCGCAGCAGCGGCTGCCCGCGCGCGGACTCGAGCTGGAACCAGAATGAGCTGCTGCCGTCGGCCTGCACGTTGAAGCCGGCCCCGCGCACGAGGTCGCGCGGCCCCCAGGCGACGACCTCGAGCCCGCAGTCGGCGTGCGGCTTTTCCAGCGCCATGTCGGTGGCGCTGGCCAGTTCCGGGACGGCCAGCCAGGCCAGCGCATGCTGCTCGCCGCGCGCCAGGTCCTGGCGAAGCAGCACCAGGCGTTCGCGCAGCGCGCGTGCGGCGTCGCAGCCGGGGTGTTTGCCGCGGCACAGCTGCCAGCGGTCCGCCGGCCGGATCAACGTGTGGCCCAGGAACATGCGGGTGCGGCTGGCGTCCAGGCCCGCATCGCGGAACGCCGACAGCCAGGTGCGCGGCGCATCCTCGCCCAGGCGCGACAGCACCAGGTCGGCAAGCGCGAACAGCGGCAGTTCGCCCACCGGCACCACGCCCTTGCGGCCGTCGAACACCAGCAGCGGCACCCGCGAATGCGCCGGCGATTCGATCAGCGGCGAGGCGCCGATGGCGTCGCGTCGGGTCGGCATCACGATGCCCGAGAGTTCGAACGGATCCGGAGCATGGCCCAGCACCGGCGCATGGTCGCCGAAGCCGACCACCAGCGCGTCGGGGTCACGCGCCTGGATCGCCTCGACGTAGTCCATGAAGGCTTCGGTCGAATAGGCGATGGCGTTGGCGTGTGCCTCCAGCAGCGGCGCCTTCGGTGTCACCGTGATGCGGTCGGGGCGATGCGCGGCGCGCTCGTAGGGATAGTGCGAACTCAGGCTGACGACGTAGTTGAAGACCGGCCGCGGATCGTTTTCCTGGTCCAGCCGCTCCAGCACCTGGCGGTAGGTGCTGGCGTCGGCCAGGAACATGCCGTCCATGTCGTCGAGCTCGAAGGCGTTGACCGGGTAATAGCGCTCGAAACCCAGCAGCGGATAAGCGCTGTCGCGGCTCCAGAAATCGGCGCGGTAGGGATGGCTGGCCGTGGCCAGGTAGCCCGCTTCGCGCAGCAGCCGCGGCAGGCAGGGCATGGGCCGGGTCAGGTCGTGTTCGAAGGCGACCTGGTCACGGGTGGCCGGCAGGCCGCACAGCACTTCGAACTCGGCGTTGGCGGTGGCGCCACCGAAGCCCGGCACCAGCGCGGCGGACCCCTTCGACTGCTGCATCGCGCGGCGGAAGCGCGGGTCGAAAGGGTCGCGGGAGAACCGGTAGTGCCCGAGCAGCAGCGGGTCCCAGGCGGTTTCGATGAGCACCACGTGCACGTTGCGCGGACGGAAAGCGGGGCCGGCCTGCATGCGCGGCGGCGACAGGCCTTCCAGCGCCCGGTCGACCGCGCGGGCGTCGGGCACGTTGGCCTTTTCCCGGCGGTAGTCGGCGAAGTCGGCCATCAGGAACAGGCCGCCGCCGCGCCGCTCCAGCCGCTCCACCAGGTCGTCGGGCGAAGCCAGCGGCGCCGCGCGGTCGAGCCCGGCATCAATCCCGCCGGCGCCGACTATCCAGGCGGCGGCCACGCCCGCGGCCAGCAGCAGGCCGTGCCAGCCACCGCGCCGCGGCCACCAGGCCCAGGCCGCCAGCAGCGCGACGCCGGCCAGCAGCGTCGCCGCCAGCCACAGGCGCCAGCCCGACAGCACCTGCAGCAGCGCCACCAGGGCCGTGCCGTCGGCCGCCAGGATGGGCAGCTGCAGCTGCGCCACCTTGAACGCCGGCGCCGCGACCAGCAGCAGGGCGTACAGCACGCCGGTCATCCACAGCGCGATCGGCCCGCGCGCGGACAGGCGCAGGGCAAGCAGCAGGCTCAGCAGCACCAGCGCATCGAGCGCCATGCCCAGCGGCGAATAACGCGTGCCCAGCGCCGCCGCCGCCAGCCAGGCCGCGGCAAGCGGCACGGCCGCGGCCCAGGCCACCTGCCGCCCGCCGACCCTGGGTCCCCTGCGGCCGCCTCGTTTCACCGCCGTCCCGCGAACTTCAGCGGTAGACATGCGGCGTCCAGGGCCCCCATTTTTTTTCGTAGATGGCGCGGTTGGCTTCGAACAGTTCGCGTTTGGCCTCGGCCTTGAGCGCGTCGAAGCTGGCGGAAAGATGGTGGTGCACGAACACGTCCTCGGCGCAGGCGACCGACAGCCCGGCCTGTTCGACCCGGCGGCAGTAGTCGTCGTCTTCGAAGAAGCCCACGCCGAAGTCTTCGTCCATGTCGCCCACGCGTTCGTAGACGTCGCGGCGCATCGCCACGCAGAAGAAGGCGGCCGTGCGCAGCGGCAGGCGGCGACCCGGATGCGCGCGGGTGTGCAGCGCCGCCTTTTGCATCATCTCGTCCATGCTGTCGTAGCGGATGTCGAGCTTGGCCTCGTTGCCGATGTTGTTGGTCACCGGGCCCAGCAGGCCCAGCCCCGGTTCGGCGCGCAGGTGGTTGCACAGGCCGCGCACCCAGCCCGGCGTGACATAGGTGTCGTTGTTGAGCAGCACCAGGAATTCGCCGCGCGCGGCGCGCAGGCCGACGTTGTTGCCGGCCGAAAAGCCCAGGTTCTTGTCGTTGAGGATGAGCCGGCGCTGCTGGCCGGCCGGCGACGGCGCGTTGGCCCATTCCTGCAGCCATTCACGCGAACCGTCCGAGGACGCGTTGTCGACGACGATCACCTCGAGGTTGCCGTAGTCGCTGTGTGCTTCAAGGCTGGCCAGGCAGGCCTGGGTGAACGAGAGGTTGTTGTAGGTCAGCACCACCACGCTGACCAGCGGCTCGTGCAGTTCGGCCAGGGCCAGGTCGAAGGTTTCCGCGCGATGCGCCCAGGTCTGGCTGGCGGCGAAAGCCTGGCGCGCATCGGCGCCTTCGCCCGGGCCCGCGGCCAGGGTCGCGCCGACGGCGTCGACGAAGGCACCGCGGTCACCGGCGACGCGCACCAGACCGTCGAACTGCGCCATCTCCGGCAGGTCCACCGACACCACCGGCTTGCCGGCGGCCAGGTATTCGTAAACCTTCACCGGGTTGGTGGCCAGGGTCAGCGGGATCACCTTGAACGGCAGCAGGCAGACGTCGAAGCCATGCAGCCAGTACGGCAGGTCGGCGTAAGGCACTTCGCCGGTCAGGCGCACGTTCGGCAGGTCGGCCAGGGCCTTGCCGGCGCCGGCGGTGTCGTTGCCGACCAGCAGCACCAGCGCCTGGGGATGCGACTGGGCGACCGCACGCACCAGGTCCAGGTCGAACCATTCGGCGATGGCGCCGTAATAGCCGATGACACGTCGCCCGTGTTCGTCGGCGAAGACCTTGTCCGGGCGCCGGTGGAAGAAGTCGTATTCGCCGGCGTTGCGCACCATCGCCACGGCGCGGGCGCGCGGCCCGACCTCGGCCTCGAGCCAGCCGGAGGTGACGATCACCAGGTCGGCGTCGGCCACCAGGCGGGCTTCGGCTTCGAGAATGGCCGGGGCGTTGTTCTCGAAGCCACCGTGGTGGTCCATGCAGTCGTAGACCACGCGCGCGGCCGGCACCGCGCGCGCCAGCTTCAGCCAGTACGGATGCTGCACCAGCGATACGCCCGCCTGTGTCTGCGTCCATGCCAGCAGCTTCGCCAGGTCGGCGCGCAGCGCCTCGACCTGTTCGTCTGCGGGCATGCCGAAGTAGATGGGCGGCCGGCCGGCGAGGTTGAGGTGCACCTGGAACAGGCGCCCGTGCTCGTCCAGCGGTTCGACGCGGAAACCCGGTTCGGCGGCATCGTGGAAATTATTGGAAAGGTAGAACACCCGATGGCCCTTGCCGGCCAGCGCACGCGCCAGGTGCTGCGGGCGCTGGATGCGGAAATGCCAGTCGATCACCGACCAGACGAATACGTCGGGCAGGCCTTCGGTGGCCGGCGCCAGCGTTATGCCCGCCAGGCCATCCGGACCGGGAAGCTCCGAGGGCGCATGGCTGCCCTCAGTCAGGGTGCGCCCCACCAGTGCGGCGCGCGCCTGGTCGCTGATCAGCGGCGCTTTCGTGATCGCAGCGCGCATGACGCTGCGCAGCCGGGACTGGTCGTCCTGGCCGAGCTGGCCACGCAGCAGGCGGCCCAGAACGCGGATCGGCCGGGTCCAGCGCCAGGACCGCGACGCCTTGACGAGATCCAGTTGGCGCGCCTGCTCGGACAGGTTCGCGATGTCGTACTGCTGCACGGCAATTTCGCGCCGGGCTTCGGCGAGCTCGGCTTCGCTCGCCCGCAGCGCCTCGGCCGCCCGCGCCTGGGCCGCGGCGCTGACCTCCTGCATGTGACGCAGCTCGACCGAAATGGCTTCGATCATTTCGCTGCGCTGGTGCTGCAGCAGTTCGCGCACTTGCTCGAGCTGGGCCGGCAGCGGCAGGGCGCCCGCCACCACCGGCGCTTCGGCGCGGCCCACGCGCTCCCAAAGCTGGCGGCGTTCAAGTCGCGATTCCTCCAGTACCGGCTGCAGCAGCTCGCGCACCGGGGCGAGCCTGGCCCGAAGCCCGGGCAATACCTCGCTGATCGAATACGTGCCGTCGACACACTGCCGAAGCGACTGCCAGGCCTCGCGAAGCGGTCCGGGCAAGCTGTCGTCGCCGGCGGCGCGATGGTGGCGCAGCGCCGGATCGAGGAATTCCGAGACCCCGGATGCCGCGCGGGCATCCGGCGAAGCCAGCGACGCGCAGCCCGGCAGGCCGGCGATGCGCGCCAGCACCCCGCGCCAGTCGGCCAGCAGCTGGTCGTAGCCAACCACCACGTGCGGCAGCCGGGCTGCCGTTTCCAGCGAAGCCAGGGTGTATTCGAGCCACAGGAGCAGGCCGCGGCCGGGCGCGATGCCGTCGCGCACCGACAGCGAACGCGCCACTTCGGCCGGATGGCGTAGCAACAGCACGGCTGACAGCGCACGGCCCTGGTCGGCGGCTGCCTGCTCCCAGGCGTCGGCGAACAGGGACAGGCGCGGGTCCTTGGCGGCCCACAGCGCATGGCGGGCGCGGTCGTCGCGCAGATAGTCGGCCACCGCGGCCCGGGCACGCTGCCCGGCGGCGCTGGCCAGCCAGTCGCCCGGCAGCGACACCGGATCGTCCCAGCGCAGGCCCAGGGCCGCCAGCAGGCGTTCGTGCACCTCGACGGCGACGGCGTCTTCCCAGTGACCGGTCTGGTTGCCGGCGCTGGCACCAAGGACGCGGGCGCCCAGGTCGGCACCACACAGGCCCAGCACCCGGGCCAGCGCCGAGGTGCCGCTGCGATGCATGCCCAGCACCAGCAGGCCGGCGCTGGTGCCCGGCGCGGTGGTGGCGCCGGTCATCCCAGCGCGGCCTCGAGTTCGGCCAGCAGGTCCTGCACGTCCTCGACGCCGACGCTCAGGCGCACCAGGTTGCCGGTGACGCCCAGGGCTTCGCGGCGTTCGACCGGCACCGAGGCGTGGGTCATCACCGCCGGATGGTTGGCCAGGCTTTCGACGCCGCCCAGGGATTCGGCGCAGGCGAAGAGCTCAAGCTTGCCCATGAAGTCCTTGGCGGCTTCGAAACCACCCTTGAGCCAGACGCTGACCATGCCGCCGGGACCCTGCATCTGGCGCTGGGCCAGGGCGTACTGCGGGTGCGACTTCAGGCCCGGGTAGGCGACGCGTTCGACCTTGGGGTGTTTTTCCAGGTACTCGGCGACGGCCTGGGCGTTTTCGCAGTGCGCCTTCATGCGCAGGTGCAGGGTCTTGAGCCCGCGCAGCGCCAGGAAGCTGTCGAAGGGGCCCTGCACGCCGCCGATGGCGTTCTGCAGGTAGGCCATTTTTTCGGCCAGTTCGGTGTCGTCGCCGACCACGGCCATGCCGCCGACGATGTCGGAGTGGCCGTTGAGGTACTTGGTGGCCGAGTGCATGACGATGTGCGCACCCAGCGCCAGCGGCTGCTGCAGCATCGGCGAGCAGAAGGTGTTGTCGACCACGACGATCAGGCCGCGCGCGCGCGCCTTGGCGGCGACGGCCTGGATGTCCACCAGCTTCAGGGTCGGGTTGGTCGGGGTTTCGATCCAGACCATCTTCGTGTTGGGCTTGATGCCGGCCTCGAAGGCGGCGTCATCGTTCAGATCGACCCAGCTGAAGTCGAGGCCGGCGCTGCGCCGGCGCACGCCTTCGAACAGGCGATAGGTGCCGCCGTAGACGTCGTCCATGCACAGCACGTGGCTGCCGCTGTCGAGCAGTTCGAGGATGGTCGAGGTCGCCGCCAGGCCCGACGCGAAGGCGAATCCGCGGCTGCCGCCCTCGAGCGCGGCCACGCAGCGCTCGTAGGCGAAACGCGTGGGGTTGTGGCTGCGCGAGTATTCGAAGCCCTGGTGCACGCCGGGGCTTTGCTGCACATAGGTCGACGTGGCGTAGATCGGCGTCATCACCGCCCCGGTGGAGGGGTCGGGCGACTGGCCGGCGTGGATGGCAAGGGTGCCGGGGCGGTGGGTCACGGGGGCGTCCTGTACAAGCGGGGCAAGGCCGCCATGATACCCGATGCCCCCGGCCGGCCCCCGAGGAAAACCCTCAGTCCGGCAGCGTGCGCCAGCGGCAGGCCGGTTCGTCGCTGAGGTCGAAATAACCGACCTTGTAGCGGTCGGTGGGCGTGCCCTCGATGCGGAAACAGCCGGCGTCGAGGATGCGGTGCAGGAACACCCGCTCCCGGCTGCCGGCATCGAGCCCCTGGCACCCGACGTTCAGGAAATACGTACCCGGCCGCAGCCGCGTCAGGAAGCGGAACTCGACCTCGATCTCGGTACCGGCAGCCACCGACGCCAGGAAACCGCTCTGGCCGTGGCTGGACTGCCCGAACAGGGTAATGCCGTCCACCGACTTGATCGCCATGCCCATCTCGACCGCCTGCGCCTCGCGCTGGAAATGCACGCGGTAACGCAGCACGTAGGCCTCGCCCGGCACCAGCACGTTGACCCGGCGGTTGTCGGCGGTAAACACCTGCACGTCCCGGATGCGCGCGCCCGAGGGCACGAAGTCCACGGTGGACTCGGGCACCAGGCCCGGCTCGAAGCGCTCCTGGGCCTCCATGGGCCATTCGCGGATTTCGGCCGCGTCGTGGCCACCGGCCGGGCGGGTCGCCGGCGGCGCTTCCGCGCCGGCAGCGGCGGCGGCTTCGGTCTCGCGTTCGGAATCCCAGTCGGGTTTCCAGGCGCGGATTTCCTCGCGCAGCGCCTCGCGCTGGTCCAGCGGCGCGTGCACCAGGCGCTGGTAGCGCGCCACCACGTCCTTGGGCCGCCCGGTCATCAGCAGTTCGCCCTCGTCGAGCAGCACGGCGCGGTCGCACAGGTTGACCACGCTGGCCGCCGAGTGCGAAACGAACAGGATGGTCGCGCCGGCGTCGCGGATTTCTTCGATGCGGGCGAAACACTTGCGCTGGAAGGCTTCGTCGCCCACCGCCAGTGCCTCGTCGATGATCAGCACGTCCGGGTCGGCGTTGATCGCCACCGCGAACGCCAGCCGCACCAGCATGCCACTTGAATACGTACGCACCGGCTGGTCGATGAAGCTGCCGATGTCGGCGAAACGTTCGATGCGGTCGAAGCGCGCTTCGACTTCGCTGCGCCGCAGGCCCATCACCTGGGCGTTGAGCATGACGTTCTCGCGCCCCGAAAAATCCGGACTGAAGCCGCTGCCCAGTTCCAGCAGCGCCGCCACCCTGCCCTGCACCGCCACGGTGCCGCGGGTGGGCTGCAGCACGCCGGCAATCAGCTGCAGCAGGGTGGATTTGCCCGAGCCGTTGCGGCCGACGATGCCGACGGTTTCGCCGCCGTGGATCTGCAGGTCCACTTCGCCCAGGGCGCGGAACTGCTGGTGGCGCCGGCGTCCGGTCAGCAGTTCGAGCAGGCGGTCGCCGGGTTTGGCATAAACCCGGAAATCCTTGCCCAGGCGGCGGAACAGCAGCAAGCCGGCCACGGCCACCACGAGCGCCGCCAGCGAATGGCCACCGGCCAGCGCCAGGTCCGGCAGGCGGCCGTCGAAGAGCAGGCCACGCGTGGATTCGACCACGAAGGTAAGCGGGTTCAGCGCCACGATGCCGGCATAGGCGGGCGGCACCGACGACAGCGGGTAGAACACCGGGCTCAGGAACAGCATGGCCGTGGCCACCAGGCCGCCAAGCTGGGTGATGTCGCGCACGTACACGCCCAGCGCGGCCAGGATCCAGGCCAGGCCGCACAGCAGCACCAGGTAGGGCAGCAGCACGAAGGGCAGCAGCAGGGCCGTCCAGTGCAGCGCCGGGCCCAGCACCAGGCAGGCCAGCACCAGCATCAACAGGGCCACCACCGCATGCACCAGCGCCGCGCCGACGGTGACCAGGGGCAACACGGTCAGCGGGAAGACCAGCTTCTTGACGAAGTTGGGCTGCCCCGCGATCGCCATCGGCGAGCGGATCAGCACTTCGGCCAGCATGCCGTGCAGCACCATGCCGGCGAACACCATCATCGCGAAGCCGGCGCGGCCCTCGACCCCCGGCCAGCGGGCGCCCAGCAGTTCGTGGAAGGCGAAGGTGAACACTGCCAGCAGCAGCAGCGGCGACACCAGGGACCAGGCCACGCCGAACAGCGAGCCCCGGTAGCGGCCCAGCACCTCGCGGCGGACCATGCCCGCCAGGAGTTCCAGGCGGAAACCCAGCCTTTCCATGTTGTCTTGCATGCCTTGGCGATCTCCGCGCCTGGTTCCCTGCCGGTCGGCCGGCAGCGCGCAAGTCTAACAGCCCGGCTCAGCCGGCCGCTTTCGGCCGCGGCAGGCGGACGTCGCGCCAGGGCCGTTCGAAGGCCAGGTAGGACAGCATCGCCGCCGCCACCGAAGCCAGCAGTGGCCACAGCGGCGCCAGCGGCCAGGCCTCGGCGCCGACCGCCCGAAGGCCGTCGAGCACCGGCATGTGCCACAGGTAGAGACTGAAGCTGACCACGCCCACCAGCCGCATCGGCCGGGTGGCGAAGGGCGCGCGCAGCCAGCCCGGCCCGTGCAGCACCGCCAGCAGCAGCCCCGACCAGGCCAGGCCGAAGAACAGGAACCATGTGTGGTTGAGCGCCGGGTCCATGGCCGCACCCGTCACCGCCGCCCAGACCGCGGGGATAGTCAGCACCAGCGAGGCCAGTACGCCGCCGGTCAGCAGCCACCACAGCGCTGGTGGCAGCGGCCGGCCCTGCTCACGCAGGCCAAGGTCCACCCGCGCCGCCAGGGCACCGCAAAAGAAGACAACCAGGTAAGGCCCCAGGCGCACATCGTTGGGCACCGATTCGGCCGGCGGCCAGAACCAGACGGCGGCGGCCAGCAGCGCGGCGCCGAGCAGTCCTTCAACCAGCCAGCCGGGGCGCCATGCGCGTAACGCAGCCAGCGCCAGCGCCACCAACGGCAGCCACAGGTAATAGGTGAACTCCACCGGGATCGACCACAGCACGCTCTGGCCTTCGCGCAGCAGCAGGTGCGCCTGCAGCGAGGCGTTGTCGAGCTGGTAGTGCCAGCCGGTCACGCCAGCCCGGGTGAGTGCCCAGCTGGCGAGCAAAAGCACCAGGTACAGCGGCCAGATGCGCAGGATGCGGCGCAGCGCATAGTCCAGCCACAGGCGCGGCTGCCGGTATTGTGCAGGCTTGCGGTCCATCAGGATGCGCGTCAGCAGGAAGGCGCTGAGCACGAAAAACAGGTAAACGCCGCTCTTGCCGATGCCCGACAGGGAAAGCCCGGGAACCAGGTGCATGCCGCGGTTGGACAGGTGCGAGGCAAGCACCACCAGCACGGCCAGGCCGCGCAGGCCGTCGAGGGCATCAAGGTGGTCTTTGCGGCCGCTGGGCCGCCCCAGGAAGAGGTCCATCCGGCGGCACTATAGCCCAGGCGCCGCCTGGCCCGTCGCCAAAAAGAAGAGGGCCCGCCGAAGCGGGCCCTCCTGGTATTACGACTGGTCCCGAGGGATCAGTTGGTGCCCGGACGCACCATCACGTGGTTGCTGATCGAACCCGAAGCCGGATTCACGATCTGGTACAGACCCTGGATCTGGTTGTTCGGGCCGGCAACGGTCACGTTGACGGTGGCGCGCGGCAGGCCGCCGGTGAAGCCGGTCAGGAAGTCCGGAACCTCGATCACCTTGGTGCCGTTGGCCGGGACCTGGCCAACCATCTCGGCAGCGTCGGTCGAGATCGTGGTGCCGGTTTCACCGAACACGGAGATCTCGTAGTCACGCGGCAGGTCGCCGGTGTTGGTCAGGACGACGCGGCTGATCCAGCCACCCGGAACCTGGGCCAGCGGGGCCTGCAGCTGGGTGCCGTTGCGGACGACCTCGCCCACGTACTCCGGGCCGACGTTGGCGATCTCGAAGCCCGGATTGGCGACGGCGAACAGGGTCGCGTAGTACTCGCTTTCCTGCAGCTGGTCGACGGTGTTCGGGACGATGCCCAGGTCACCGATGTTCTCGTTCGCGCCGATTTCCAGGACCATCTCGGTGTCGGTGAACGAGTCGGCCGGACCGTAGAAGTTCCAGCCCGGAGGCGCCGCCGCCGAGAAGTCACCCTCGACCTCGATGTAGGTGGTCGGGTCGAACAGGGCGGCGAAGGTGATCACCGAACCATCGGCGTTGTACGGCGGAGCCGCGACGAGCGAGAAGTCCAGGTTACCGAACCAGCCGGGAACAGCACCGCCCAGGAACTGGGTGTAAGCGCCGGTCGGGGCTTCCACGTCGGCGATGGCCTGGCCCGGGGTGCCGATGAACTCGAAGCTCGGGACCGAGGTGATGAACGGCTGGTAGCCGGTGGTGTAGATGCGGCCAGCCGCGCCGCCGGCCTGGGCCTGCGAGGGCTGGTCGTAGATCGACCAGGCGCAGTTGACGGCAGCGTTGTCGAGCAGGGTGTTGTCGGCGGCGACGGCGATGACGATCGCGTCGGTGGCGATGGCCAGACCCGCGTCGGCGGTCAGCGAGAAGAAGATCGCCGGGGTGCCGGCGCCGTTCACCGCGCCAACGGCCATGTTGGCCGGGTCACCGGAGACAACAACCGGGGCGTCGATTTCGATGTTCGCGGTGCACTCGAAGCGGCCGTAGCGCACTTCGCTCGGGCTGAAGTTGTAACCCAGCTCGAATTCAACGTCATCGGCGGCGTCGGTCAGCAGGACCGGCTTCTCGAGTTCAACGGCATAACGACGGGCCGGGTCGGTACCCAGCACGACGGCACCGGCGTTCGCGGAGACCAGCAGGCCGGCGATGGTGCCAGCAAGCAGCTTCTTGTTGAAGGTCATTCGATTTGACTCCTGAGCTTGTGTAAGTGATCGAAGCAGCCGGGCGAGCTTGGACACCTGGCCACCCGCGTACATGCGTACCGGTTGGGAAAACTCGACCTGCCTTGGGCGGCGCCGGGGGGCAAGCCTCGCCGGATGCTAATACGGCCTTAACAGGCCGTCAATCGCCATTCAGGTTTTGTGAAGCCTGTCACATTTCGGCATTCCAGGCAAAAAAAGAGGGCCCGCCGAAGCGGGCCCTCCTGGTATTGCGACTGTTCCCGAAGGATCAGTTGGTGCCCGGACGCACCATCACGTGGTTGCTGATCGAACCCGAAGCCGGATTCACGATCTGGTACAGACCCTGGATCTGGTTGTTCGGGCCGGCAACGGTCACGTTGACGGTGGCGCGCGGCAGGCCGCCGGTGAAGCCGGTCAGGAAGTCCGGAACCTCGATCACCTTGGTGCCGTTGGCCGGGACCTGGCCAACCATCTCGGCAGCGTCGGTCGAGATCGTGGTGCCGGTTTCACCGAACACGGAGATCTCGTAGTCACGCGGCAGGTCGCCGGTGTTGGTCAGGACGACGCGGCTGATCCAGCCACCCGGAACCTGGGCCAGCGGGGCCTGCAGCTGGGTGCCGTTGCGGACGATTTCGCCGACGTTGATCGGACCGCGATCAGCGATGGTGAAGCCAGCATTGGCGACGACGTTCAGGGTCGCGGTGAACTCGCTTTCCTGGATCTGGTTGGTGAAGTCCGGCTCGAACCACAGGTCACCGTCGTTCTCGACGTTGCCGATGTCGAAGGTGGCGGTGGTGGCGTTGATCGCGTCGGACCAGCCGTAACCATCCCACCAGGCGTCGGCGGCGGCCGAGAAGTCACCCGTGACGTCGACCGAAGTGGTCGGGTCGAACAGGGCGGCGAAGGTGATCACCGAACCGTCGGCGTTGTACGGCGGAGCCGCAACCAGCGTGAAGTCCAGGTGGCCGTAGTAGCCGTCACCGAGCAGGAAGTCGGTGTAGGCGCCGTTGGTGGCTTCCACGTCGGCAACCGCCTGGCCACCGTCGGACACGAACTCAAAGCTCGGGACCGAGGTGATGAACGGCTGGTAGCCGGTGGTGTAGATGCGGCCGGCAGCGCCGCCCGCCTGGGCCTGCGACGGCTGGTCGTAGATCGGCCATGTTGGCCGGGTCACCGGAGACAACCACCGGGGCGTCGATTTCGATGTTCGAGGTGCACTCGAAGCGGCCATAGCGCACTTCGCTCGGGCTGAAGTTGTAACCCAGCTCGAATTCAACATCATCGGCGGCGTCGGTCAGCAGGACCGGCTTCGTGAGCTCGACGGCGTAACGACGGGCCGGGTCGGTACCCAGCACGACGGCACCGGCATTAGCCGAGACCAGCAGGCCGGCGATGGCGCCGGCAAGCAGCTTCTTGTTCATGGACATTTGTTTGTTACTCCCAAGCTTAGGAATTAATCGGAACAGGCTGAAACAATCCGTCGACCGCCCAGCGCCTGCACGCACGTGCCGGCGCCGGCACCAGGACCGGCTGGCTGCGAAAGGGTGGGGTCTTCGTGACCCTTCTCCCGACGCGCGCCCCCAGTCCTGCTTGCGCATGCTTCAGCACTGCGCAGTCCCCGGACGTTCGGCGATGCTAATACGGGGGTATGGCGGGGTCAATGCTTGTTCAGGTTTCTCCGCCTCCCAGGGCCCACAGGGCCCACAGGCCCGACGGACGGGCCGCCGGGGCCGATGGCCGGGGCTCAGCGCTCCCCGTTCTCGAACCGGCTGCGCACCGCGTCGGTGATCGCGCGGGCCTGGCTGGCGTCTTCGATGACGTAGGGCGTGATGAGCATCAGCAGTTCGGTGCGGCTTTCCTGGTTGCGCGAGCTCTGGAACAGCTTGCCCAGCACCGGGATGTCGCCCAGGCCCGGCACCTTGGAGGTGCCCTGGGTGGTGCTGGAGGAAATCAGGCCGCCGAGCAGCATGCTTTCGCCGTCCTGCAGGCTAAGGCTGGTCTGCAGGCGCCGGCTGAAGATGCTGGGCGAGGAAATGTCGCTGGTATTGGTCTGCGTGGCTTCGCTGACCTCCTGCGAGATCTCCAGGTCCACGCGCTGGCCCGAATGCACGACGGCGCTGAGCTCCAGCAACACGCCGGTCTTGCGGTACTGCACCTGCTGCAGGATCGAGGTGCCGCCGTTGGTGGGCAGGTCGGGCGCCGTGGCCTGGCTGGTGATGATGGGCACTTCCGAGCCGACGTCGATGCTGGCGCTTTCGCCGCTCTTCACCATCAGGCGCGGCGTCGAGAGGATGGAAACGCGGCTGTCCTCGGCGAACAGGTTGATCATCGCCCGCACCTGCCCCGAGGACGAGATCGGCGACCAGGTAACGCCGGACGTGTTTGGTTCCAGGCCCTGGTTGAAGGTGAGACCACCCTCGAAATTGTTGATGCCGACGTTGCGCAGCGCCCATTCGACGCCGTGTTCGAGTTCGTCGGTCAGGGTGACTTCGGCGATGGTCACTTCGATCACCACCTGCCGCGCCGGCTGGTCCAACCTTGCCAGCACGCCCTGGATGGCGCGCCAGCGCTGGGCGTCGCCCTGGAAGACGATGACGTTGCGCACCGGGTCCACCGCCAGCTGGCCGGCGTCGCTGGAAATCACCGAGGCCTGGGCGCCGGTCTGGCGGCCGCCCAGGCGGCTGCCGGAGGAACTGCCCGGGCCGGAACTACTGGTGTTGCTGCGCGCGGTCGCCGTCGGTTCGTTGCCGCGCGCGGCGGTCTGCGCGCCGCTGCCCGAGGCCGACGCCCCGAGCAGGGCCTGCAGCACCGGCAGCAGCGAATCGACGGTGGTGTGGCGCGCGGAATAGATGAATACGCCGCCGTCGCCGGCATCCTCGTCGCTGGGCTGGTCGATGCGCTCTACCCACTCGCGCACCGCAGCCAGGGCCTGGTCGGATTCGCTGAAGACGATCAGTGCGTTCGCCGATGGCACCGGCACGAAGGTCAGCACGCCCGAGCCACTGGCGCCCTGGCGCACGGAATAACCCTGGGCCGTCAGCACGTCCGTCAGTTCCTTGGCCAGCACGTCGGCGCCCAGGTACAGCGGATTGATGCGCAGCGACTTCTTGTTGCGCAGCGACACGCGGTCGAGCAGCGCCACCGCCTCCATCGCCGCCTGCACCGAGGCCGGCGGGCCGCTGATGAGCAGGGCGTTGGCTTCGATCATTTCGGTCTGCGTGACCTGCGAGCCATTGCCGAACAGCGCGCGCACCTGGGCGGCGACCCGGCCCGGTTCGCTCACGTCCAGCGGCATGGCCACAAACACCGGGCGTTCGCCGGAGGGCACTTCGGGCAGCGCCCGCGCGGTGATCAGGCGCGGCGGCTCGGCCGCTTCGTCGCCACCGGGCAGGAAGCGCAGCACGCCTTCGTCCTCGACGATGCGCACCTGGTAGCGCTTGAGCACTTCCTCGGCGATTACGTAGACGCGATGCGGCGGTTCGGGTTCGACCAGGCGCAGGCTGACCAGCTCGCCGCGGCTGCGCACCGACTGGTCGATGTCCAGCGAGAAGCCCAGCACGGTGCCGAAGACTTCGTTGATGAACGCGCCAAGGCTGACCCCGTCCAGGGTCAGGGTGACCGGCTCGGAGGTCCGCATCTGCGGCAGGTCGCGCTTGTCCACCGTGCGCACCGGCGCCGAACCGACGCTGGGCCCGGATTCGACGCGCGGCCGGCTGCGGCCTTCCTGGTCGTCCACGGGCAGTTCATCGCCGGCGGTTTCTGCCTTGGGCGCCCGCAGCGGATCGGGGAAGGTCGGCTGCGGCACCGTGGCGCAGGCACCGGCCAGCGCGGCCACCAGGGCAGCGGCAAGGACCAGGCGCAGGCGGACAAAGCCGTTCGGACGCGGGGAATCGGGGGATGGGGTCATGGAGAAGGAAACCTGCATGTGAGGCGATCAGTCGCCCGTGGTGGACGGGCGGCGGGAATTGCCGAAAGGCTGGGAGCCAGACTCTGGAACGTTGCGGCGCGCCCGGCGTTGACCGGGTTCACGCTGGGCCGGGGTGGCGCGGTTGGCGCGGTCGGGTCGGGTCGTGCGCTCGCGGCGGGGGCTCGTGCGGGCGCCGGTGGCCGCATCGGCGACGGCGCCGGCATCCACGATGTCCACCATCAGTTCGCGCCGCTGGACCTTGCCGGCGGCATCTGCCCACTCGACCACGTCCGGACGGATAGCGGTGACCTGGCCACCGTCGGCCAGGAATCCACCCTTGGCCACGCGCACCACGCTGTCGCCCTGGGTGAACAGCGCGAACAGGCTGTCGCCCACGGCAACCACGCCGACCGGCCGGATGGCCACTTCAGGCGCGGCGTCGGCGGCGGCGACTTCGCTGCCCCAGGGCGCACGCGCCGTCCAGACCGGCGCGGCCGGGCTGATGTCGGTGGCGGCGATGGCGGGCAGCGCCCAGTCGGCGGACTCGCCCGCCCGCACCGGCGCCGACGACGGACCTTCGCCGACAAGCAGGTAGCCGACCGCGCCAAGCAGCAGCGGCGCGACGAAGGGCACGACCTTGCGCAGACGCGGCGTCATGCCGGATCTCCCTCGCCCGCGGCGGGCTTGCGGTAGTAGGCACGCACGACCAGCGACACCTGGGTCTGGCGACCCTGGCTGATGTCCATGCGTTCGACCTGCATCCAGGGCAGGCCGGCCGAAAGCGCGCGCAGCAGCTGCGGCGCGCGGCCCTGCGGGATCTGCGCGTCCAGACGCGCCACGACCTGCCACAGGTCGGGATGACCGGGCACGTCGAGCGTGGATTCGGCGCGGACGCGGGCTTCGGCCAGGCCGGCGCTGGCGGCCTGGCCGGCCAGCCAGGCCTGCAATTCGGCCTGCGCCAGGCCGGCGCTGGCGACTTCGGGCAGGGTCTTTTCGACCGCCGCCAGGGCGGCTTCGGCTTCGGCGGCGCGTTCGGGCCAGGCCGACTCCTTGCCGGCTTCCTGCAGGCGCGCCAGCAGGTCGGCGTCGCGGCGGTAGGCGTCCATCTTCGCTTCGCGACCGTCGGCCAGGCCCAGCACGAAGTGCAGGCCAAGCACCACCATCACCACCAGCGTGCCCAGGCGCAGGCGCCGGCTCTGCCGCCATTCGGCAGCCATGCGTTCGAATTGCGCGCGCATCATGGCGCCTCCGCCGTTGTCGGGGCGGCCGGCGCGGCCAGGTCGAAATCCAGCTGCATGCCGGCATTGTTGGGCAGCGGGCTGGCGGCGACGTCGGCCAGGCGCGGGTGCTCCTGGAAAGCGGAGACAAAAAGGCGCGGATCGGTTTCACCCGATTCCAGGCCCACCTGCAGGCGGTCGCCTTCGCGGCGCCAGCCCAGCAGGCGGGTATCGGCCGGCAGCGGTTCGATGACTTCGGCCACCAGCAGGTAGTCGCTGTCGGCGGTCGCCAGCGCCTGCAGGCCCTGCAGGCGCTGCAGGGCGGCATCGGCGCGTTCGCGCGCTTCGAGCAGGGGCGTGGCTTCGGCGCGCAGCTGGGTCAGCTGCTGGTCCAGCCGCCATTGGCCAAAACTCCAGCTGGCCTGGGCGGCCAACTGCCAGCCAAGGCCCAGGGCCACGATGCCGATGCCGGCAACCCAGGCCAGGCGCTCGAGCGCCGCCGGTGAACCGGGCAGCCCGGCCGGGCGGTCGCCCCAGGACCGGTCGGCCCAGGGCAAGGCTTCGGGCTCGGGCACGTCGTCGGTTTCGGGGGCCAGGCCGGCCGCCCGCAGGAAGCGGCGCCACGCCGCGGCGTCGGGCGGTGCGGGCCACCACTGGCTGGCGCGCAGGTCGCCCTCGCGCCAGACCTGGCCTTCGACGCCGCGCATCATGGCCAGCAGGCGCGGCCCGTCCTGGTCGGGCGGGGCGCGCAGCAGGGTTTCCGGGATCCAGCCCGCTTCGCCGGCCAGCAGCCCGGTGTCGGGTTCGGGCCAGACCCAGGCGTGGGCAATGCCGCCGTTCCAGGCGATATGGTGCAGCGCGCCCGGGGCGGGCTCCTGCCGGCGCACGGCCACCGCGGCGGCGGACGCGCGCTGGCGCACCGGCAGCTGGCTGAAGTCCAGGCGCCGGTAATGGCAGTCGGCCCGCGCGATGACCCATTGAACCGGGCCCAGCGCGCCGCCGGCGTGCAGGACGCGCGGTTCAGGGCCGCCCAGTCGCCGCGTCGGCGAAAAGAGCGTGGTCAATTGTTCGCGGAGGGTCATCGGATTCTGGACGGGTTACTTGGTAAGCGGCGAGGAAAACCCAAGGCGCCTGGCCGTCGGCCATGGGCGTCAATCGTACATGGATGCGCCAGGCAGCGCCCGAATCGCCCCACAGCGTAAGGCGCAGTTCATCGGACGGGGCGAAGCGATAATCGGACACCGGATCACCCGGCAGCACGACGCCCAGCAGCGCCTGCACTTCGTTGCTTGAACGCAGCGGCGCTTCGCGCCGGCGCTCGCGCAGGATGTCGCAGGTGGCCGGGCAGCCGGGAATGAACAGCGGCAGGATTTCGCGCGGCGCCGTGTTGAGGTTCAGCGGGCCGGCATAAAACGTGGTGGCCTGCTCGGCGACCAGGTCCTGGCGCAGGCCGGCGTCTTCGTCCCAGCCCAGCACGCGGTCCAGTTCCACCGGTGCCAGCAGGCGCCGGTTGGGCGGCGGCGGCCGGTCGGCGCGTTCGTAGTCGCGGGCCTCGGCGCCGTTGAGGTGGCGCAGGTCGTCGTGGTCGATGTAATCAAGAAGGGCGTCGCGCAGGCGCGGCGCATCGCCTTCACCGACGCCCCAGGCCGCCAGCAACCTGTCGAGGTAGGCGGGCGTGGGCCAGGACAGCGACACCAGGCCGGCTTCGTCCTGCACGGCGAAGCGGGTCTGTTCCAGCCCCTGGTGCACGCTGCCGTCGAGCGGCAGCTCGCCGCCGATGGCGTCGCGCGAGAAGGCGCCGAATTCTTCCAGCGAACGCAGCGCGCGCTGTTCCGCGCCCAGGGCCTGCACCGGCAGGCCGGCGACGGTCTTGTCGCGGGTGGCCGCCAGGTAGATCAGGGTGTCGCGCGTGCCGAACATCGCCAGCTGCTGTTCGGCGCCGGTGCGGTCGCGCTGGGCGTCGGCCACCTGGTCCAGCGCCCACAGCGTCAGCAGGCCGGCGACGATGGCGATCGCCGCCAGCAGCCACAGCACCAGGGCCAGGACGAAACCGCCCTGCCCTTGCCTTGCCCGGAACTGTCGGCTGTCAGAGGCCATCAGATGCCTACCGTGCCGGGGTCGAGGGGGCGCAGCAGGATCGGCGACTTCGGATCGGCCAGCACCGGTACCAGCCAGTCGAGCACGCCGTCGGCGGTTGTCGCGCTCAGGCGCACCATGCGCGGCAGCACGATCGGGTCGTCCTTGCCGGGCTGCCAGCGGTCGGTCCACTCGCCGTCGGCGCCCAGGTACTGGAAACGCGCTTCGTCCAGCGGACCGGGAATGACGGTCATGTCCTCCCACTCCGGGTCTGCGTAGTGCAGGGCGTGGCCGCCATCCACCGGCTCGAGCCACCAGCGCACGCGGGCAACGCCGCGGGTGCCGACCGGCTGGATGGTCACCAGGGCCAGGGAGTCGGTTTCGCCTTCCATGCGCCCGAAGGCGTCGGGCAGGTCGGCCATGGCGCCGGCCACGGAGTCGCGGAACCAGTGTTCCTGCAGCGTCGCCACGCGTGTCTCGGACTGGTGGCGCAGCAGGCGCGCACGCAGGTCCAGCGACTGCTGCAGGGCCTGCATCAGCAGCGTGACGATCAGGGCCACGATGACCAGGGTCACCAGCGCCTCGAGCAGGGTGAAACCGCGGGCCCGGATCACATCTGCACCGGTTGCCGGGCCTGGCGCCAGCCGACGCGGCGCACGGGCAGTTCGCGGCGCAGCGTGTCGCCACGCCACAGCTGCAGCTCGAGTTCGTACAGGCCAACGTCGTAAAGCCCGGGCTCGAGGTAACCGGTGGCGCCGGGGCGCACGGGTTCGACCAGGCGGCTGGTCCAGCGCAGTTCGTAGTCGCCCAGCGGCATGCTGCCGTCGGGCGCCTGCATCGGGTTCACCTGTTCAAGCCAGGACATGGCGTTGCGCAGCGCGGTGTCGTCCTCGCGCGCCTGCTCGGCACGGTTGACCATTTGCACCGACTGGGTCATCGCCGCGAACAGCGCCATGCCGCCGGCGGACAGGATCGCCAGCGCGACGATCGCTTCGAGCAGGGTGAAACCGCGGGCGGGCTTACGGCGCACGGGCCACCCCGCAGGCAGGCGCGCGCAGTTCGACGTCTTCGCTGGTGCCGCGGCCCTGCACACGCAGCACGCTGCCGCGGCACAGGCCGTTGGTTTCCACGCGCAGCGGCTCGAGCGGCGTCACCACCCAGCCTTCGGGCAGGGCCAGGCGTGCCGCCAGGGCGTTCACGTCGCCCTCGGCGACCGAGATGGGCCGGCCCAGGCTGCGAGCGATGCGCGGCAGGCGCTCAAGCTGGCGATGCACTTCGTCGCGCTCGCCGCTGCCGGCGATGGCCTGGTAGGTGCGCTCCATGCGCGGCGCGACCAGGGCCGTCACCATGGCCAGCAGGGCCAGCACGATAAGCAGCTCCAGCAGGGTGAAACCCTGGCCGGCGGAATCAGGCGCGCGGAAGGAAACCGATATCGGCATCGATGCCCTCCCCGCCGCGCTCGCCGTCGGCGCCCAGCGAATAAAGCGCGAACGGCATGCCTTCGGCGCCGGGCATGGAGTACTGGTAGGGGTTGCCCCAGGGGTCGAGCGGCGCCGGTTCGTCGATGTAGGGGCCGTTCCATCGGCCGCGCAGGCGTTCGTCCTGGGGCGGGTTGTACAGCACGTCCAGGCCCAGGGCGGCCGGCGGGAAGGAACCGACCTCGAGCCGGTAGGTTTCCAGCGCGCCGCGCAGCATCTTCACCTGGGTTTCGGCGACCTGCACCTTGGAGGTGTCGACGCGGCTGAACAGGCGCGGGCCGACCAGGCTGGCGATCAGGCCGATGATGACCAGCACGACCAGCATCTCAAGCAGGGTGAAGCCGCGGTTTTGGGCGTGGTTTCGCATGGTGACTCCGTGTAACGCGTCAGAGGGGGACTTCGTTGACGCTGGTGATGGCCAGGATGATCGCCGTGACGATGGTGCCGATGACAATGCCGATCAGGATGATCGCCAGCGGCTCGACCAGCTGCAGCGCCCGCTTCATGCGGTCGCGGCCGGTGGTTTCATAAAGCCGGGCCAGGGCCGCAAGCAGCTTGGGCAGCTCGCCGCTGGCCTCGCCCACCGCCACCAGGTCGTAGCCGGTGGGGTTGAGGGCGCGGTGTTCGCGCAGCGCCGCCGACAGCGTGGCGCCGCCCTTTACCGACCCGGCGACCTGGGACAGGCGGCTGCGCAGGAAACCCAGGCGCACCGAATTGGCGGCCAGGCCCAGGGCCCGGATCAGCTCGACCCGGCCGGTAAGCAGCGCCGACAGCGTGCTGGCCCAGCGCCCGACCTCGGCTTCGACCAGCCACTCGCCCAGGATGGGCAGGCGCACCGAACGTTCGGCCAGGAATTCGGTGAGGTCGCGCCGGCGCAGGGCCGCGCGCAGCGCCACCGCCGCGATGACCACCGCCGCCGCCACCAGGTACCAGTGGTCGGAGAACCAGACGCCGGCGCCGATGGTCCAGCGCGACAGCGTCGGCATGTTGTCGCCGTGCTGGGTGAGCAGGTTGCCGAAACGCGGCACCACCCACAGGAAGATGATCGCCACCGCGGCGATGCCCGAGAACACCAGCACCGCCGGGTAGACCAGGGCCGAGCGCATTTCGTTGCGCACGCGCTGGTCGTATTCGAACTGTTCGACGCCGCCGCGCATGGACTCGGCCAGCCGGCCGGTGGCCTCGCCCGCTTCGACCAGCTGCAGGAAATATTCCGGCACCGGCAGCTTGGCGTCGCGGAAGGCCACCGAAAACGGATCGCCGCGGCGCACCGCTTTTTCCATGCCGGTGAACATCGCCGTTATCTGCGGGTGGTGGCTGGACTTGGCCAGCGACGACAGCGAAGTGACCAGCGGCACGCCGGCTTCGAGCAGGGTGGAGAATTCCTGCAGCACCAGCTGCAGTTCGCGCGTGGATGCCTTGCCGCGGCGGCGGCGGATGCCGGACTCGGTCTGTTCGGCCAGCGAGGTCGGCGTCAGCCCCTGCCCGGACAGATGGCGCGCGGCCTCGCGTTCGCTGCGGCCTTCGACCACGCCCGAGACGGACTGGCCGGTTTTGTCGATGGCCTGGTACTTGAACTGCATGCGATCAGGCGTCCGCGGCGATTCCGCCGGTGACGCGGACCACCTCGTCCACGGTGGTCAGGCCCTGGCGCGCCTTGAGCAGGCCGTCCTGGCGCAGCGTGCGTCCGCCCTGGGCGTCGGCAAGCTGGCGCATCTTCTCGGCGGTGGCGCTCTCGAGCACCAGCTCCTGCATTTCCGGGGTGACATCGACCAGTTCGTAGATGCCCAGGCGACCGCGGTAACCGGTGCCGCGGCAGTTCGGGCAGCCGATGGCGCGCACCCAGCGCGGCGCCGGCGCGTCGGCGTCCACCACCGGCGCGACGAGTTTCTCGACCCCAGGCAGCACGTCGGCCGGCTGGCAGCAGTCGGGGCAGACCCGGCGCACCAGGCGCTGGGCCTGCACGGCGCGCACGCTGGTGGCGACCAGGAAGGGTTCCAGGCCCATGTCGACCAGGCGGGTGAAGGCGCTGACGGCGTCGTTGGTGTGCAGCGTCGACAGCACCAGGTGGCCGGTGAGCGCCGACTGCACGGCGATTTCGGCGGTTTCGAGGTCGCGGATTTCGCCGATCATGATCACGTCCGGGTCCTGGCGCAGGATCGCGCGCAGCGCCCGGGCGAAGTTGTAGCCGATTTCGGCGTTGGCCTGGATCTGGGTGACGCCCTTGACCTGGTATTCGACCGGGTCTTCGACCGTGATGATCTTGCGGTCGCGCTGGTTCATTTCTTCCAGCGTGCCGTACAGGGTGGTGGACTTGCCCGAACCGGTGGGGCCGGTGACCAGCACGATGCCGTGCGGTTCGCGGGCCCAGCCGCGGAACATGCCCAGGTCGCGCGGCGTGAAGCCCAGGCGTTCCAGGCTCAGGTCCTGGCGCTCCTTGGGCAGCAGGCGCAGCACCAGCGATTCGCCGTGCACGGCCGGCACCGACGAGGCGCGGATGTCCACTTCCTGGCCGCTGACGCGGGTGCTCAGTCGCCCGTCCTGGGGCAGTCGCCGTTCGGCGATGTCCATGCCCGAGATCAGCTTCACGCGCGAGGCGACGGCCGGGTAGCGGCTCATCGGCAGCGTCAGGCGGGTATGCAGGATGCCGTCCACGCGCAGGCGGACGTGGAAGACCTGGTCTTCGGGTTCGATGTGGATGTCGGAGGCGCGCTGGTCCATGGCCTGGGCCAGCACGTTGTTCACCAATTCGATGACCGGGGCTTCTTCAGCCAGTTCGCGCAGGTGGCTGACGTCGTCGTCGCCGGCTTCGTCGCCGGGACGTTCGGCGCGGGCGGCCAGGTCCAGCAGGCGGTCGATGTCCTGGGTGCGGGCCAGGCGCCACTGCCAGCCGGACGCCAGGCGGCGGCCCAGGATTTCGTCCAGGGTCGGGTCGAGCGGGTCGCGGGCCACGACCAGCACGCCGCCCTCGGGCGACTTCCAGCCGGCCACGCCGTTGTCCACCCACCAGTCGGGCACCAGGCCGCTGTCGTGCGCCACGTCGTGCAGGGCGGCGGCATCGGCCGGCCATTCGGCGCCTTCGAGCAGGGGCATGCCCAGCTGCCCGGACAGCACCGGCAGCAGCGATTCTTCGGAAAGCGCGCCCAGGCGAACCAGGATGCTGCCGATGCGGCCGCCGAACTGCTGCTGGAAGGCCAGGGCCTTGCCGATATCGGCGCGCGTGGCCAGTTGGCGTTCGACCAGCAGGTCGCCCAGCCGGCGGGACGAGGGCTGGAGCGTGGATTCAATGGCGGGCGCGGGCACGGATGACATGGCTTTGGACAGGTTCAAAGGCAGGCGGAGCATAGCAGTTCACCTGCGCCGGCCCGGGCCGCCGCGGCGCCGCCGTTCAGGCGCGGCGGTGCCGGAAAGCCAGCATGCGCTGGGCCCGGGGATGGGCCCAATCGCCGATGTTTTCGACCTGCAATCCACATAGACCCGCCATCCATTCGTATTCGTCCACCGACTGGTGAAACGGATCAAGGTCGTAATTGGTGCACACGCCGCCGGGGGAATGTTGCACCGGCTCGAGCCAGGCCGGGCCCGGGGCGTCGAAATGGGTGGCGTAGAAGACCCCGTCCGGGGCCAGGGCCGCGGCGACTTCCTTCAGGCAGCGCACGATGGCGTCCATCGGCAGGTGGGTGAACAGCGACAGGGCCAGGCCCATGTCGAAGTGTTCACCGAACCGGGACACGCGGAAGCCGTCGTCCACCAGCAGCCGGGCGTCGCGGCCCTGCAGGCCGGCCGCGGCCAGTTCGCGCCGGCCCGCTTCGATCAGCGAGGCGTTGATGTCCAGGCCGTGGTAGCGGCCCGGGTCGAGGTAAGCCACGAAGTGCACGCCGCCGCGCAGCGCGCCGCAGCCGACGTCCACGAAACGGTGCCCGGGCAACAGGCCGCGCGAACGCAGGAAATCGAGCTGCAACCGGCCCAGTTCGTCCCACAGGCCGCCGACGAACTGCCGGTGTTCGCCGCGGGCGATTTCCTCGTCGGTCAGCTGGCGACCGTAGAGGTTCATGTCGGTGCCACCGGCCACGGGGCTCAGGCGACCCGCCGGCGCAGGTAGTTGAGCAGGTCGATGCGGGTGATCAGGCCCAGGAAACGCTCGCCGTCCACCACGATGGCCACCTGGCCGCGGTCGAACACCGGCAGCAGCGACTCCATCGGCTCGGTGACCTGCAGCAGGGTGAGCTGGGTGACCATGGCGCTGGCCACGCTGTCCTTGAAGCGATCCTCGTTGCCATAAACGTGCATCAGCACGTCGGACTCGTCGACGATGCCGACGATCTTTTCGCCCTCCATGACCGGCAGCTGCGAGACGTCGTACATCTTCATGCGCTGGTAGGCCACGTGCAGGGTGTCGTTGGGACCGACCACCACGGTGTCGCGCCGGGCGTAGGGGCGCAGGATCAGGTCGCGCAGGTCGTTGTGCACTTCGCGCTCGAGGAAGCCGTTGTCGAGCATCCAGTAGTCGTTGTACATCTTCGACAGGTACTTGTTGCCGGTGTCGCAGACGAACACGACCACTTTCTTCGGTTCGGTCTGCTCCTTGCAGTACTTCAGCGCCGCCGCCAGCAGGGTGCCGCTGGAGCTGCCGCCCAGCACGCCTTCCTTGACCAGCAGTTCGCGGCCGGCCAGGAAACTTTCCTTGTCGGAAATCGCGTAGGCCTTCTTCACCCGGCTGAAATCGGAGATATCGGGCAGGAAGTCCTCGCCGATGCCTTCGACCAGCCAGCTGCCGGACTTGGTGCTCAGCACGCCTTCGTTGATGTATTGGGTGAGGATGGAGCCGACCGGGTCGGCCAGTACCAGCTCGACGTGCGGCGCCGCCTTGGCGAAATACCGCGACAGGCCGGTCATGGTGCCCGAGCTGCCGCAGCCGAAGACGATGGCGTCCATGTCGCCGTCCATCTGCGCCCAGATTTCCGGGCCGGTGCCCTGCTCGTGCGCGGCCGGGTTGTCGGGGTTGCCGAACTGGTTGATGAAATACGCGCCCGGGGTTTCGCTGGCGATGCGCGCGGCCATGTCCTGGTAGTAGTCCGGATGGCCCTTGGCCACGTCCGAACGCGTCAGCACGACCTCGGCGCCCATGGCGCGCAGGTTGAAGATTTTTTCCCGGCTCATCTTGTCGGGCACGACCAGCAGCAGCTTGTAGCCCTTCTGCTGGGCCACCAGGGCCAGGCCGATGCCGGTGTTGCCGGCGGTGCCTTCGACGATCAGCGCGCCGGGCTTGAGGTCGCCGCGGGCCTCGGCGGCCTCGATCATCTTCAGGCCGATGCGGTCCTTGATGGAGCCGCCGGGGTTCATGCATTCCAGCTTGAGGTAGAGCTCGCAGACCCCGGTATCGAGGTGCTGGGCCTTGACCATCGGCGTATTGCCGATGAGTTCGAGCACGTTGGCGTTTGCCGTCATGGAGGGGAACCGGGCGTTTTCGCGGGCCTCGATTCTAGCAGCGCCTTCTGTCAGCGCGTTCCGGCAGCGCGGCACGGCGCGCCGCGGAGAGCGTGGCGGCGGCGACCCGACGAGGTGGGCCGCCGCCGCCACGGCGGTAACTCAGTGCCGGCGTTGGTCGAACATCCGGGTCAGCCGGTCCTTGGCGTTGAGCTTTTCCTTCTTCATGCGCCCCAGCGTGCTGTCGTCCAGCGGCAGGACGCCCAGCTCGGCGTCCAGGACCTGCTTGTCGAGTTCACGATGGCGGTGGTAGAGCTGCCGGAATTCCGGATCGCTCTTCATCAGCGCTTCGAGTTCCTGTTGCGGTTGCCCTTCAAACATCGGATTGACCTCCTCCATAAAACGCGAACGCCCCGGTTGGGAAGGCCGGGGCGTTGCGGTTCGAGATTAAGGTCAGGTCGCTTTCGCGGGCGGCGCCTCCACGCGACGCGCGCACATCCGGAAGGAAGGCGGCGCGTTCGGCGGTGGCGAGGTCTGCTTTCATCGGCCTGGCTCGTAGTCCCGGAGGCATCGGGCCGCCGGGAATTTGAACCTACTCCCCCTCTCCGGGGGTCGCAACCCCCTTCGTAAGCCGTTGTTTTTACTTTAGTTGATGATTATCTCGACGCGCCGGTTGCGGGCCCGCCCGGCGGCGCTGCCGTTGTCGGCAACCGGGCTGGATTCGCCCTTGCCGGTGGCCCGCAGGCGGCCACTTTCGACGCCGGCTTCGACCAGGACGCGCATGACGGCCTCGGCCCGGCGCTGGGACAGGGCCTGGTTGGCGGCTTCCCCGCCCTGGCTGTCGGTATGGCCCTCGATGCGCACGGTGCCGCTGCCGCCGATCAGGCCGGCCAGGGCCCGCAGGCTGGCCTGGGCGGGGGCGGTGAGGCTGGCGCTGCCGCTGCCGAAGGCCTCGCCGCCGAGGGTGTAGACCTCGCGGCCGCCCTCGCGGCTAAGGGGCGGCGGACTGGCGTCGGTGATGTCGTCGGCGGCGATGGCGGCGGCCAGCTCGGCTTCCTTGCGCGCCAGCTCGGCTTCCCGGGCGCGGGCGGCGGCCAGCTTGCGGGCCTGGGCGGTTTCGGCCTCGGCGGCCTCCACTTCGGCCAGGCGCATGGTTTCGGCCTGCTCGAGCTCGCGCTGGATTGATTCTTCGCGCGCCATGGCCTGCAGGCGCAGGCGCTCGGATTCGCGGCGGGCCCGCTCGGCCTCGCGGCGGCTGGCCTCGAGCATGATCTGGTCGCGCTCGCGGTCGAGCTGTTCGGCCTGGCCCGCCAGCAATTCGGCTTCGGCAGCCAGCCGGGCGGTTTCCAGTCGCACCCCGGCCAGGCCGAGCTTGTGCTCGCGGTCGCGGCGGCGGGCATCGCGGGCGTCGGCGATGGCCTGGCGCGCCTGCAGGCGCTCGAGCCGGGCCAGGCCGCCCAGGGACGGGTCGGCTTCCAGGTCCTGCAGTTCGGCGGCGAGGCGGGCCACGGCCTGGTCGTGGTCGGTATCGGCGGCGGCCGGGCCGGACAGGGCCAGGCCGGCGGCCAGCAGCAGCGTCAAAAGACGGGCGGACATGCTCAGTTCCCCTCGTTCACGAGCAGGCGGCGGCGCAGGTCGGCATTGCGCGCGGCGGCGCTTTCCACCGCCTGGCGGGCCGTGTCCAGCCGCGCCTTGGCATGGGCCAGGTCGGCGTTGGCGGCGGCCGCTTCGGC
>NZ_CAXBJS010000007.1:0-31369 GCF_963976025.1 uncultured Arenimonas sp. | reverse complement strand
GGTCATCGAACACCAGTTCCGGGCCGCCGTCAGCAATGGCGTCGCCGGCGAATTCGAGGTCTATTTCCCGCCGCTCGAAAGCTGGTTCGTCGCGCGCTGTTATCCACACCCGCAGGGCCTGGCGGTCTACTTCCAGGACATCTCGGACCGCAAGCGCGCCGAAGCCGCGGCGCTGCAGGCCACGGCAGCCTCCGAGCGCGCCCAGCGCATGGCGCGCCTGGGCAGCTGGGAACAGGACCTGGCTTCCGGCGAACTGCGCCTGTCGCAGGAAGCGAATTCGATCTTCGGCCTCGGCCCGGGCCAGGCCATCCGCAGTTTCCCCGAGCTGCTCAAGCGCGTGCACTTCGAGGACAGAAAGCGTCTCGAGGAAGCCCGGCAACGGTTGCTTGCAGGGGATGCCGGCGACCTGGAGATCGAATACCGCATCCTGCACCCCGACGGCGAGACCCGGCAGGTGCGGGAACTGGGCACCCTGGTGCGCAACGCCGCCGGCGAGCCGGTGGCGGCCTCGGGCGCAATCCAGGACACCACCGACCAGCAGCACGCCGAAAACGCGCTGCGCGAACTTTCGCGGCGGCTCGAACAGTCGCTGGTGATGAACCGCCTGGTGCTGGAGAACTCGCTGGACGTTATCTGCGTGCTCGATGCCAACGGCCGTTTCACCCAGGTGTCCAGCGCCTCGGAATCGGTATGGGGTTTTTCCCCGGGAGAACTGGTCGGGCGCGCGCACTTTGACCTGGCGCACCCTGACGACCGCGCCCATACCCTTCGCGAAGGTGCGGCAATCCTGGCCGGCCGTTCCACCGTCGATTTCCGCAATCGCGTGGTACGCAAGGACGGCCGGGTGGTGTCCATGCAGTGGTCGGCGGTGTGGTCGGCGCGCGACCGCCCGCGACGTGACCGAGGCCAGCCGCCAGTCCGAGGCCCTGCAGCAGGCCAAGGCCAGCCTGCAGCGCGCGCAGAAGGTCGCGCGCATGGGTGCCTGGGAGTTCGACATTCCCGCCAATGAACTGACTTGGTCGGATGAGGTCTACCGGCTCTTCGAAGTGCGCCCGGATGAATTCGACGGCAACTTCGAGGCCTTCGCTGCGCGCGTGCATCCCGACGACCTGGACATGCTGCAGCAGGCGCAGGCGCAAACCGTCGCCGGCAAGGGCGACCTGGACGTCGAGCACCGCATCCTGCTGCCCGGCGGCGGCATCGGCTATGTGCACGAGCGCGCGCAGCTGCTTCGCGACGACCAGGGTCAGCCCTGGAAGCTGGCCGGCAGCGTCCAGGACATCACCGAACGCAAGCGCGCGCAGGCCCTGGAAGACGGCCAGCGGCGCATCCTGGCCAGCATCGCCGCCCGGCGCCCCTTGGGTGAAAGCCTGATGGCCCTGGTGCGCCTGGCCGAACGCCAGATGCCCGGCGCGCTCAGCTCGGTGCTGCTGCTCGACGAGGCCGGCCAGCACGTGCGGGTCGGCGCCGCGCCCAGCCTTCCGTCCGAATACAACGCCGCCATCCATGGCCTGCCCATCGGCCCCAAGGCCGGCTCCTGCGGCACGGCGGCCTTCCGCGGCGAACGCGTCGTGGTGTCGGACATCGACAAGGACCCGCTCTGGGAAGACTACCTGCCGATAGTGCAGCCGCACGGGCTCAAGGCCTGCTGGTCGACGCCGGTCAAGGCTTCCGATGGCCGCGTGGTCGCCACCTTCGCCACCTATTACCGCGACGTGCGCGAGCCCCGCGACGTCGAGCTCGAGGTGATCGACGGCCTGGCGGCGCTGTGCGCGGTGGCGATCGAACACGATGCCGCGTTCCAGTCGATCACCACCGGCCAGCAGCGTTTCCGGTCGCTGTTCGACGAACACCCGGACGTGGTCTATTCCCTGGACCTTGAAGGTCGTTTCACCGAGGTCAACGAGCAGTTCCAGCGCATCGCCGGCGTGCGGCCCGAAGACGTCCTTGGCCGGCCTTTCGACGAACTGGCCCTGGACTCCGAGCGCGACGTGGTGCGCGCACACTTCACCGCGGCCACCCAGGGCGAGGCGCGAAGCTTCGAAATGACCTGGCTTGCGGTCGATGGGCGCCGGGTCGAGATGCGGGTGAGCAACCTGCCGATCATCGTCGATGGCCGGGTGACGGGCGTGTTCGGCATTGCCCAGGACATCAGCCTGCTGCGCAAGCACCAGCGTGAGCTTTCGGACGCGCTTGATGCCGCCGAAACGCTCAGCCAGCAGCTGCATCGCCTCAGCGAGGCATCGATTTCGGTCAACCGCGACCTGGACGAGGAAACGCTCTACCAGCAGCTTGCGGACCGGGCTCGCGAAATCGTCGGCGCGCACCAGGCGATCGTAAGCGTGCAAACGGACGGCGGCGGCCAACTACTCGACGCGATCTCGTTCTCGGACAAGTACGCACGCTGGCGCGACTACGACGTGCCCATCGACGGCAGTGGCATCTACACGCTGGTCGGGGAGGGTCAGCAGTGCATGCGCATGACCCAGGCCGAGCTGGAGGCGCATCCGCGCTGGCGTAATTTCGGCGCCGAATCGGACCGGCACCCGCCCATGCGCGGCTGGCTGGCGGTGCCGATGGTGGGCAGCGACGGCAAGACCCTGGGCATCCTGCAGCTGAGCGACAAGTACCGCGGGGAGTTCAGTGAAGACGACCAGCAGGTGGCGCTGCAGTTCTCGCAGATGGCGGTGATCGCCGTCGAACGCGCCCGCCTGCTGGCCAAGTTGCAGGTCCGCGACCGCTTCTTCGAGATGTCGCTGGAAGTGTTCGTGGTCTACGACCCCACGACCGGACGCTGGATCCAGGTGAACCAGATGCTGGCCGACATCACCGGCTACAGCCGCGAGGAGCTTTGCTCGCGCCCGATCATCGACTTCATCCATCCCGACGACGTGGAAGCCACGCGTGACCGCTCGCGCAGCATCGGCAGGGGCCGGCAGGTGACCAGGAGCTTCGTGAACCGCTACGTGCGCCGCGACGGCGGCGTGCGCTACATGGAGTGGATGTCCGCCCCTGCCGACGGCCTGGTCTATGCCGTCGGCCGCGACATCACCCAGCGCCTGCAAGCCGAGGAAACCCTGCGCCAGACCCTGGTCGACCTGAATGCCCGCAACCGCGAACTGCAGGACTTTGCTTTCATCGCCTCGCACGACCTGCAGGAACCGCTGCGCAAGATCCGCGCCTTCGTCGCCCTGCTGCAGCAGCGGCACGCCGCGTCGCTGTCCGGCGAAGCACGGGATTACCTTGACCGCACCAGCCAGGCCGCCAACCGCATGCAGGTGCTCATCAACGACCTGCTGGCCTATTCGCGCGTGGCCGCCCGCGGCAAACCCTTCACTCAGGTGAAGCTCGAAACGGTGCTGGCCGGGGTGCTCGAAGACCTCGAGACCAGCCTCGAGACCAGCGGCGGCCGCGTCGAAGCCGGGTCGCTGCCGGAGATCGAAGCCGACGCCACCCAGATGCGGCAGCTGTTCCAGAACCTGCTCTCGAACGCCCTGAAGTTCCGTTCGCCGGACCGGGCGCCGGTGGTCCGGGTCAGCGCCGAAGCCGACTCCGGCGTGGACGGTCCGGGCTGGATCCTGCGTTTCCAGGACAATGGCATCGGATTCGACCCCCGCTACGCAGACAAGGTCTTCGCCCCCTTCCAGCGCCTGCACGCCCGCCAGGAGTACGAAGGCACCGGCATCGGCCTGGCGATCGTGCGCAGGATCGTCGAACGCCATCGCGGCAACATCCATGCCGAAGGCCGGCCCGGCGAAGGCGCGACCTTCGTTATCCGCCTGCCCGCGCGCCAGCCGGCCGGGACTACCGGGCTGGCGGTTCCGCTCTCGGAACCGTAGAGTCGGACAGGCCTGCCCGAGGATCTGGTTCTGCAATGAATAGCCTGCGCCAGCCCATCACCATCCTGATGGCGGATGACGACCCGGACGACCGCCTGATGACCCAGGAGGCCTTCGCCGAGTGCCGGCTGCACAATCCGCTGCAGTTCGTCGCCGACGGCGAGGAGTTGCTGGATTACCTGAACAGGCGCGCCCCGTACGACGACGACGTCGCCTACCCGATGCCGGGCCTGGTGCTGCTTGACCTGAACATGCCGCGCAAGGACGGCCGCGAGGTCCTGCGCGAGATCAAGTCCGACCCCCGGCTGCAGTCGATCCCGGTGGTCATCCTCACCACGTCCAAGGCCGAAGAGGACGTGGTGCGCAGCTACAAGGACGGCGTCAATTCCTTCATTTCCAAGCCGGTCACCTTCACGGCCCTGATCGACGTCGTGCAGACCCTGGGCAAATACTGGCTGCAGGTGGTCGACCTGCCGCCCGAACCCGAGGGAGGTGCCTCTTGAACGACGGCGTGCTCAGGGTCCTGGTCGTCGACGATGACGAAGAAGACTTCCTGATCCTGCGCGACCTGCTGGCGGACTATCCGCAGGGTCGGTTCCAGCTCGACTGGGTGGGCACGCTGGCCCAGGGCATCGAAGCCCTGCGCGCGAACGAACACGACGTTTTCCTTGTCGACTACCACCTGGGGCCCGACAACGGCATGGACCTGGTGCGCATGGCGGTGGCCGAACGCAGCGCGCATCGCCCGGTGATCATGCTCACCGGCCAGGGCAATCCGGACGTGGACCGCGAGGCGCTGGCCGCGGGTGCGTCCGACTACCTGGTGAAGGGACACATCGACGCCGAGAAGCTGGCGCGCGCATTGCGCTACGCCGCCGAGCGGGCCCGCCAGATCGCCGAAATCGAGGACGGCAAGCAGCGCTACCGCCAGCTGTTCGAGCTCAACCCGTTCCCGATCTGGGTTTACGACGCCGACACTTCGCGTTTTGTCGCGGTCAACGACGCGATGGTGACCAACTACGGCTACAGCCGCGAAGAACTGCAGGACATGACGATCTTCGACATCCGGGAACCCGACGAGGCGACCCGGCTGGGAAGCTTCCTGACCGGGCGGAGTGAACAATCGGGCAACGTGGGCGTCTGGCGCCACCGGCGCAAGGACGGCAGCGTGCTCTGGGCCGAGATCACCGGCCACCCGATCGAACTCGACGGCCGCACCTGCCGCATGGTCATCGCCCACGACATCACCGGGCAGCGCGAGGCGCAGGAGCGCCTGCTGCTGCTGCAGCGCGCGGTCGAGTCGAGCATGAACGGCATCATCATCGCCGACGCGCAGTCCGGCAACCTGCCGATCATCTACGTCAACCCCGCCTTCGAATCACTCACCGGCTACAGCTCGGAAGAAGTGATGGGCCGCAACTGCCGCTTCCTGCAGGGCGAAGAAACCCGCCAGCCCGAGCTCGATATCCTTCGCCGCGCGCTTTCCGATGGCAGCGACTGCAACGTCATCCTGCGCAACTTCCGCAAGGACGGCGAACTGTTCTGGAACCACCTGTTCATCTCGCCGGTGCGCGACGAAAGCGGCAGCATCACCCATTTCGTCGGTATCCAGAACGACCTGACCGAACGCCGCCAGGTCGAAGCCGAGCTGGCCTACGCCGCCAACCACGACCCGGTGACTGCGCTGCCGCGCTACCCGATCCTGGAAGCGGCCATCGGCAACCTGCTCGACCGCGATGGCGCCGAGTTGTCTGTGCTGTTCATCGACATCGACCATTTCCACGCCATCAACGAGTCCATGGGCCACATCATCGGCGACGAGGCGCTGCGCCTGGTGTCCGAACGCCTGCGCGACGTGCTGGGCGGGCCGGGTTACCTCGCGCGTTTCGCCGGCGACGAGTTCGTGGCCGTGGTTCCGGATGCGCCGCGCGAAAAGGTGCTCGAAGTCGCCGAAGCACTGCGCCAGGCCGTGGCCCAACCGATCGAAGGCGACGGCTACAGCCTCTACCTCACCGCCAGCATCGGCATCGCCCGTTCGCCGCTGCATGGCGACAGCGGCACCGACCTGCTGCGCCGCGCCGAAGCCGCCATGAGCCGCGCCAAGCGCGAGGGCCGCGATGCCGTCTGCGAATTTTCGACCCAGCAGATGCAGGAGCTCGAAGACCGCCTGGTGCTGGGCGCCCGCCTGCGCGAGGCGGTGTCGCGCGACGAACTGCAGCTGCATTACCAGCCACAGCTCGACGCCAGCAGCCGCCGCATCACCGGCTTCGAGGCCCTGCTGCGCTGGAACAGCCCGGACCTGGGCTCGGTGCCGCCGGGTCGCTTCATCCCCATCGCCGAGTCGCTGGGCCTGATGCCCGAACTGGGCCTGTGGGTGCTCAACGAGGCCTGCCGGCAGCTCAGCGCCTGGCGTCAACAGGGCCGGGAAGGCTTCACCGTGGCCGTGAACTTCTCGGCCCACCAGCTCCAGCGCCCGGACATCGTTCAGCGCGTGAGAGAAGCGCTTGAACGCCACGCCGTGCCGCGCGGCATGCTGGAGATCGAACTGACCGAAAGTTCGCTGATGGAAAACGTTGACCGGGTGAAGGGCCGTCTGGCCGAGATCAAGGCACTGGGCGTCTCGCTTTCCCTCGACGACTTCGGTACCGGTTATTCAAGCCTGGCCTATCTCAAGCAGTTTTCGCTCGACAAGCTCAAGATCGACCGCAGTTTCGTCAAGGACCTGCCCGGCGACGCCGCCGACGCCGCCATCGCCCGCACCATCGTCGCGGTGGGCCACGAACTGCGCATGGTGGTGGCGGCCGAAGGCGTGGAAACCCAGGCCCAGGCCGACTTCCTGCGTGAAATGGGCTGCGACGAGCTGCAGGGTTACCACTTCGGCCGGCCGGCACCGGCCAGCGAAATCGAAGCGCGCTTCCCGCGGGACTGAACGGCGCCGGGTGGCCAGCCGGCCACCGCGGGGAATATCCTGTGTGCCCCCGCTCCACAGGAACCGACGCCATGCGCCGTTTCATCCCGCTTTCCCTGCTTATGCTCGCCGCGCTGCCCCTGGCCGCGCAGGCCGGCCGCCCGGCGGTCGCCCCGGCCGCGGTCGCCGAGATCGGCAAACGTGACGATGCGCCCCTGCTGCTCGACGTGCGCACGCCCGAAGAATTCGCCCAGGGCCACCTGCCCGGCGCCGTGCTGATCCCGCACGACCAGCTGGCCGCGCGCCTGGACGAAATCGACCGCGACCGCTGGGTGCTTGTGTATTGCCGCAGCGGCAAACGCGCCAGCACGGCCCAGGACATCCTGGAAGACGCCGGCATCGAGGTCCGCCAGGTCGAAGGCAGCTGGCTGCGCTGGCAGGAAGAAGAACGCCCGGTGCAAGTGCCGGCCAAGGCGGAGGCCGCCGAATGAGCCTCTCGCGCACCCTGGCGCTAATCGGCGCCCCCACCGACATCGGCGCCGGCCATCGTGGCGCCGTCATGGGCCCCGAAGCCCTGCGCGTGGCCGGCCTGGGCGAAGCCCTGCGCGAGCGCGGCCTGGACGTGATCGACGCCGGCAACCTCGCTGGCCCGGCCAATCCCTGGCTGCCGCCGACCGATGGCTACCGCCACCTCGAACAGGTCGTGGAATGGAACCGCCTGGTCATGGAAGCCGTGCAGTCCCAGCTTGGCCAGGGCCGCCTGCCGGTGCTGATGGGCGGTGACCACTGCCTGGCCCTGGGCAGCATCAAGGCCGTCGCGCGCCACTGCAAGGACGCCGGCAAGAAGCTGCGCATCCTCTGGCTCGATGCCCACGCCGACTTCAACACCAGCGACGTCACGCCTTCGGGCAACGTGCACGGCATGCCCGTGGCCTGCCTGTGCGGCGTGGGTCCCAAGGCCCTGACCCACCTGGGCGGCGACTCCCCGGCGATCGACCCGGCTGTGCTGCGCCAGATCGGCATCCGTTCGGTCGACCAGGGCGAAAAACGCCTGGTGAAGGAATACGGCGTCGACATCTACGACATGCGCTACATCGACGAGATCGGCATGAAGCGGGTGATGGAAGAAGCCCTGGAAGGCATCGACGACCAGACCCACGTGCACGTCAGCTTCGACGTGGACTTCCTGGACCCGTCCATCGCCCCCGGCGTGGGCACCACCGTGCCGGGCGGCCCGAACTACCGCGAGGCGCAGCTGGTGATGGAAATGATCGCCGACACCGGTCGCCTGGGTTCGCTGGACATCATGGAGCTCAATCCGGCCTACGACGACCACAATCGCACCGGCAAACTGGCCGTGGACCTGGTCGAAAGCCTGTTCGGCAAGTCCACCCTGATGCGCGACTGAACCGGGGCGTGAATCATCCGTGAAACATGCGCGGGCAATGATTGACAGCCCCGTCGCTGGGCCTAGACTCAGCGGGCAACCCACCCACAGGAGTTACCCATGACCCGTACCCGTCTGATGCTGGCGGCCATGCTTGCCGCGTTCGCGCTTTCTGGCTGCAACACCGTCGAAGGTTTCGGCAAGGATGTCTCCAAGGCCGGCGACGAACTCGAGGAAGCGGCGCAGGAAGCCAAGAACTGATCGCCGCCTTTCGCGACTGATCGACATCCAGAAGGCCGGGCAGCCATGCCCGGCCTTCTTCTTTGCGCGGGTTTCAGGGATCCGGGGCGAAACCGATCGGGAAGGCCTCCGGGGCGTCGTGGTAGTGCCGCCAGCGGCGCGGCAGCACGCCCCGGGCCACCAGGGCCTCGGTGCCGTCGTAATACAGCTCCAGGGTCTGCGCCGGCCGGCGGCTGGCGCGTTCGAAGCGGGTGGTGGTGGCGGCGTCCCAGCGGCGTTCACCGTGTCCGGTGCCCAGTTGCTGTCGGGCCAGGCCCTCGTCCATGCGGCTCGCTTCCGCCGACGGCGCGGCAGCGTCGCTGGCGTGGCCGGGTTTGCCCGAGGCCCGGGACTCCTGGCGCGCGATCGGCGCCGGATACGAGGGGTAGGCCGGAGCCTGGCGTTCACGGAAAACCGCCACGCCGATAACGCCGACGTTGTCGGGCCGGCCGGTGCGGGCGGCATAGCTGTCGGGCAGGGCGGTGAAGTGGAACTGCGCGACCTCGGACAGGCTCTTGCGCCAGCCGCGCACCTCCAGCCGCTGCCAGGGACCCAGCACGTAGCCGGCCTGGCCGGTGCCGGCGGTTTCGCCGCTGATGGCGTTCACGCCGTCCACGGACACCACCGCCAGGACCCGTTCGCCGGTGGTGTTCTGCAGCACCAGGCTGTAGCGGTGGCCGGGCCGGCCTTCGACGTAGTGGCGGCCGCGGTGCGGGTGCCAGGGCAGGCTGTGGCCCAGCTCCAGGTCCTGCACCTGCAGGTCGACCAGGGACGCCTGGCGGGCGCAGGCGGGCGGGCTGGCCAGCACGGCCAGGGCGAGCACAAGCAGGGCGTTCAGGGATTTCATGGCGGACTCCTCGTTCGGGGGTAGGCAATGCAACGTTCCGGCGGCCGGAACGGGGTTGGCCCGCCGACGCGGTAAACTCGCGGGGTTCCTTCGCCCGAAAACTCCATGACCGTTACCCGCGTACTTACCGGCATCACCACCTCCGGCACCCCGCACCTGGGCAACTACGCCGGCGCCATCCGCCCGGCCGTGGCCGCCAGCCGCCAGCCGCGCGTGGATCCGGACCAGGTGTGGTTCTACCGCCAGTCCGACATTCCCGAGATCCCCGAGCTGACCTGGCTGCTGACCTGCGTGGCCGGCAAGGGCCTGCTCAACCGCGCCCACGCCTACAAGGCCGCGGTGGACAAGAACACCGCCGCCGGCGAAGACCCCGACGCCGGCATCAGCGCCGGCCTGTTCATGTACCCGGTGCTGATGGCCGCCGACATCCTGATGTTCAAGGCGCACTCGGTGCCGGTGGGCCGCGACCAGGTGCAGCACATCGAGATGGCGCGTGATTTCGGCGCCCGCTTCAACCATCTGTACGGCGAACACTTCGTGCTGCCCGAAGCGGCGGTGGAAGAAAACGTCGCCACCCTGCCGGGGCTGGACGGCCGCAAGATGAGCAAGAGCTACGACAACACCATCCCGCTGTTCGCGCCGCGCGAAACGCTGAAGAAGCTGGTGTTCTCGATCGTCACCGATTCGCGGGCGCCGGGCGAAGCCAAGGACACCGAAGGTTCGGCCCTGTTCCAGCTGCACCAGGCTTTCGCAACGCCGGCGCAGTCGGCGGACTTCGCCCGGGCCTTTGCCGACGGCATTGGCTGGGGCGAGGCCAAGCAGGCCCTGTTCGAACGCCTGGACGAGGAGCTGGCGCCGCTGCGCGAGAGGTACGACGCGCTGATGGCCCGCCCCGACCACATCGAGCAGGTCCTGCGCGCCGGCGGCGAAAAGGCCCGGGGTATCGCCAAACCGCTGATGACCGAACTGCGCCGGGCCGTGGGACTGCGCGACCTGCGCGAGCAGGCGGTGACCAGGACCGCGGAAGCCGCGAAAAGGATCCGCCCCGAGTTCAAGCAGTACCGGGAGAAGGACGGCCGCTTCCACTTCAAGCTCGTTGATGGCGAAGGCCAAGAGCTGCTGGGCGGCGGTGGCTTCGACTCGCCGCGTGATGCCGGCGTCCGGGTCGCGCGCCTGAAACTTGAAGGCGCCAGCGACCTGCGCGAAGAGGAGGGCGGGCTGTGGCTGGGCGACGTCCGCATAGGCGTGCTGGCGCCGGGCATTTCCCTCGAGGCCGCGAAAACGGCCTTGCGGGCCTTCGTCGAGGAGGGCGCCTGATGGCCGACGTCGCCGACCTCGCGCTCATCCTGTTCCTGCCCTGGTTCGCGATCCTGGGCGTGCTGTACTGGTTCTACCCGCGCACGCTGGAAAAGACAGCGGCGCGCCGGCGTTTCGACGTTGCCGCGCTGGCCCTGGCCTTCCTGGCGGCCTTCCTGGCCGGGCGCTGGGGTTTTGCCACGGCGGCCACCGGCATCGAGGCCGGGCCCATCTGGCGACAGGTGCTGGCCAGCCTGCTGGCCTACAAGGCCTTCCTGCTGGTGGTTGGCGTCGCCTGGGCGTTGCGCGGGCAGCGCTTCCGCCAGGCCGTTTGATTTCCCCGGGCCAACCTGGCCTAGACTGCACGGACTCCGCGAGCGAGGAAGTGCGATGAACACGAACCCTGGCCCGCCCAACGGCTGGAGTCCGCCTCCGGACGACCAGCGCCGCCTGCAGGCACTGCGGCGCTACCGCATCCTCGACAGCCTGCCCGACCAGGCCTTCGAAGACGTGGTGCAGCTGGCCACCACCATCTGCGGCACGCCGCAGGCGGTGGTCACCTTCGTGGACGAAGAGCGGCAGTGGTTCAAGGCCAGTCGCGGCATCAAGGGCGAAGAAACCGAACGGGGCATCGCCTTTTGCGACATCGCTATCCGCAGGCCCGACGAAGTCACCATCGTCCGGGACGCCTCGCAGCACCCGGTGTTCCGCAACTACCCGCAGGTCACGGGGGAAGACCACCTGCGCTTTTACGCCGGCGCGCCCATGGTCACGCCCGATGGTTTCGCGCTGGGTTCGGTCTGCGTGGTGGACGTGGTGCCGCGCGAGCTGAGCCTGGAACAGGTCGAGTCGCTGCGCGCGCTGGCGCGCATGGCGGTGGCCCTGCTGGAACTTCGCCGGCGTGAACTCGAGGCCCAGCGTTTGCTGGCCGAACGTGAGCTGGCCACGCGCGAACTGCAGGACTACCAGCGTAGCCTTGAGGCGCGCAATACCGCCCTGGCCGAAGAGGCCCGGCGTGATTCGCTGACCGGCCTGCTCAACCGCGGCGGCCTGGAGCACGCGACCCTGGGTGGCTTCTGGGCCGGCGGCGGCCAGTTCACCGTGGCCGTGCTCGACATCGACCACTTCAAGCGCATCAACGACAACCACGGCCACGCCACCGGTGACGACGTGCTGCGCCTGGTCGGCGAACAGATCCTGCAGGCGGTGCGCGGCGGCGACGTGGCCGTGCGCTACGGCGGCGAAGAATTCCTGGTGCTGATGCCCTCGACCCCGCCGGACGGCGCGATCACCGTGGTCGAACGCATCCGCGAAACCGTGGCGCGGCACCCGGACCTGCCGGTGCCGGTGACCCTGTCGGCGGGCATCGCCAGCGGCCAGGCCGGCCGCGACGCCACCGAAGAGGTATTCGAACGCGCCGACCAGGCCCTTTACCAGGCCAAGCGGCGCGGCCGTAACCGGATCGAGGTCGCCGAAGACTAGACGGGTAGGCCTGCCGCGGCCGCGGTCAGGGATATACGCTGGCGTTGGCGCGGGTCAGGCGCTCGCGCGCGCGCACCACGCAGAAACGATGCCCGGTGGGCGCTTCGAGCACGATCCAGCGGCCGTCGCGCGGACGCGAAACTTCCTTGGCACCCAGGGCCACCAGGCGCCGGGCCTCGGCTTCGATGTCGTCGCTTTCCAGGTCCAGGTGCACGCGCGGAGGGTGCTGGACCTTCTGCACTTCGATGTGCAGGCCCAGGGCGCTGCCGTCGAGGCAGGCGTACTTGTCCTGTCCGCCCTCGTCGGGGTCGGTGATGGACAGGCCCAGGGCCTGGCTCCAGAAACCGGCGGCCTCGCCCAGCGAGCCGCCTTCGCAGTCGATGATGAAGCCCGCAAGCCGGCTGTGGTGGGCCATCAGCGCGCCCTCTGCAGGTCGTCGATGAGCGCGCGCAGGAAACGCGCGGCCTCGCCGCCGGTGGCGGCGCGATGATCGAAGGTGAGCGAGAGCGGCATGATGCGGTGCGTTTCCAGCCCACCCAGCACCGGCACGACGGCGTGGTGCAGGCGGCCGGCGCCGATGATGGCCACGCAGGGCGGTACCACCACGGGCGTGGCGTACTTGCCGGCGAAGACGCCGAAGTTCGACAGCATGATGGTGTAGTCGCGCAGCTCTTCCGGCGGCAGCGAACGGTTCTTGACGCCGTCGCGGATGCGGTTGATGGCCTGGCGCACCTGGTAGGGCTCAAGCCGTTCGGCGTTGCGCAGGTTGGCCACGAACAGGCCCTCGGGCGAATCGACCGCAATGCCCACGTCCACGCGAGCATGCCGTCGCAGGGTACCTTCCTTGGCATTGAGCCAGGCGTTCATCGCCGGCTCGGCTTCGGCCGCGACGGCGATCGCGCGGATCATGCGCGCCATGATGTCCTCGCCCGGCGCCCAGGCGTTGATGTCGGCGTCGTCCATCAGCGAGGTCGGCACGACCTCGGCATGGGCCTGGGACATGGTGCGAACCATGTTGCGGCGAACGCCGCGGATGGGTTCGTCGACGTCGAGCGCGGCCGGGGCGGCCTTCGTCCCGCCAGTGGCCGGCCTGCCGCCGCCGGAGGCTTCCCGTGCGGGGACGGGCGGCGCTGCCGGCGGTGCCGCGGCGCGGCCGCCTGCGCCCGCGGGTGCGCTGCCATCCGCCGCCGCTTTCTTGACGTCCGCCGCCGTCACCACGCCGTCGGTGCCGGTCGCCTTCACGCGTGACAGGTCCACCTTGAGCTTGCGCGCCAGCGCACGCACGGCCGGCATGGCGCGCACGCCGCCGACCACGGACGCCTGTTCGCTGCGCACGGCGTTGGAACTTTGCATGGCGCCTACGACGGTGCCGGCGTCGGCCGATTCTTCGGCCTCGTCCTGCGGCTCCTCGCGGATCTCGCCGCCTTCGTCGGAGGCGACCACCGTCAGGTCGTCACCGTCGTCGCGGGATTCTTCGTTGGGCACGGGCTTGCCGGCGCCCTTGTGGCCGTGCGAATGCCCGGTGTCCTGGGCATCGGCGCGCTGGGGCAGGGATGGGTCGATCTCGATCTCGACCAGCCAGCTGCCGGTTTCGATGACGTCGCCGGCCTTGCCGGCCAGGCGCGTGACCTTGCCGGAAAACGGCGAAGGCACCTCGACCACGGCCTTGGCGGTTTCCATCGACACCAGCGGTTCGTCGAGTTTGATGACGTCGCCTTCCTTGACCAGCCACTCGACGATTTCGGCGTCGGGCAGGCCTTCGCCCAGGTCTGGCAGCTTGAAGAGTTTCTTGTCGCTCATGTCTGTTTCCTCAGCCCGCCGCCAGCGCGCGCTTGGCGGCGGCGACGATCTTTTCCACGCTCGGCAGGTACTTCATTTCGAGGCGGAACAGGGGGATATGGGTGTCGTAGCCGGTGACGCGCTCGACCGGGGCCAGCAGGTCGTACATGGACTCTTCGGCCAGGCGCGCGGCGATCTCGGCGCCGAATCCCGCGGTTTTTGCCGCCTCGTGCACGATCACGCAGCGGCCGGTCTTGGCCACCGATTCGCGGATGGTGTCGAAGTCCAGCGGCTTGAGCGTGGCGACGTCGATCACCTCGGCGCTGATGCCTTGCTTGGCCAGCTCGTCGGCGGCTTCCAGGGTTTCCTTCACCTGCGCGCCCCAGGAGACCAGGGTGAGGTCGTCGCCGTCGCGCAGCTGGAAGCACACGTCCAGCGGCAGTGCCTCGCCGTCGTCGGGCACCTCTTCCTTGTACTGCCGGTAGATGCGCTTGGGCTCCATGAAGATGACCGGATCCGGGTCGCGGATCGCGGCCAGCAGCAGGCCGTAGGCGCGCTGCGGTGAACTCGGCATGACCACGCGCAGGCCCGGCACGTTGGTGAAGATCGACTCGTTGGCTTCGCTGTGGTGTTCCGGTGCGCGGATGCCGCCGCCCCAGGGCACGCGCAGCACCATCGGGCAGGTCAGGCGGCCGCGGGTGCGGTAACGGAAGCGCGCCGCGTGGCAGATGATGTGGTCCACCATCGGGTACATGAAACCGTCGAACTGCGCCTCGGCCACGGGTTTCATGCCCTGCGAGGCCAGGCCAACGGTGAGGCCGGCGATGGTGGTTTCGTCCAGAGGCGTATCGATGACGCGCTGGTCGCCGAAGCTTTGCTGCAGGCCGGCGGTGGCGCGGAAGACGCCGCCGTTCACGCCGACGTCCTCGCCGATCACCAGCACGGTGTCGTCGGCCTTCATTTCCCAGGCCAGGGCCTGGGTGATCGCCTCGATAAGCGTGATGGCGGCCATCTCAGCGGCCCTCCCACTTGATCGCGTCGGCGCGCTGGGCTTCCAGGTCGGCCGGCAGTTCGGCGTAGAGGTAATCGAACATCGCTTCCACCGGTTGAACCTTGGTTTCCAGGTAGGCGTTGACCTCGATGTCCACCTGCTTGCCGCATTCTTCCTTCCACTCTGCCTCTTCGGCCTCGCTCCAGACACCTTCGGAAATCAGGAAGGTGCGCAGGCGCGACATCGGTTCGCGTTCCCAGGCGGCCTTGACCTCGGCGTCGTCTCGGTAGCGGCGGGCATCGTCGGCGGTGGTGTGGTCGGACAGGCGGTAGGTGACCAGTTCCAGCACGCTGCCGCCGTGGCCGTTGCGGGCGCGCTTGAGCGCGTGGTCCATGGCCGCGCGCACCGCGATGATGTCGTTGCCGTCCACCTGCACGCAGTCCAGGCCGCCGGCGATGCCTTTCTGCGCGAGCGTCTTGGCGCCGGTCTGGGCCTTGCGCGGCACCGAGATCGCCCAGCCGTTGTTGATGATGCACAGCACGAAGGGCAGGGTGTAGGCACCGGCCGAATTGATGGCGGCGTAGGTGTCGGTCTTGGAGCTGCCGCCGTCGCCGACGCAGGTGACCGCCACGCGCGGTTCGCCGCGAAGCTTGAAGGCCAGCGCGGCGCCGGCCGCGTGCAGGCACTGGGTGGCGATGGGCACGCACCAGGGGTAGTCGTGCGGCGGGCCGGAGAAGTCGTTGCCGCGTTCGTCGCCGCCCCAGTACATCAGGACGTCGCGCGGTTTCACGCCGCGCATGAACTGGGCGCCGTACTCGCGGTAGCTGGGCGCCAGCACGTCGTCGTACTGCATGGCGCTGCCGATGCCGATGTGCGCGGCCTCGTGGCCCAGGCAGCTGGCGTAGGTGCCCAGCTTGCCGGTGCGCTGCAGCGCCACCGACTTGGTGTCGAAGGTGCGCACCATCAGCATGTGCTTGAACAGCTCGACCAGGTTGCGGCGGTCCCTGGCGAACTCGGGCAGGTCCTCGCGAACCAGCCTTCCATCCGGGCCAAGGTATTGAAGGTATTCGATTTCGAAGGTGGCGACGGTGCTCATTCGGTCCTCCGGGGCAGAAGGGCTTGATAACAGCCCGCGCCGGGCCAGTGCAAGCCGCGCAAAAGAAAAGGGCGCGGCCGGAGCCGCGCCCTTTCAAACCTACGTTGGCGTAGGGATCAGTAGCCGATGCCGACCCGGAAGCTGCCCTGCACCTCGTTGTTGCGCAGGTTCAGGTCGTTCGCGGCGCTGCCGGCCTCGGCCTGGAAGGCCGCGGTGGTCGAACGCAGCGCCTTCACGCGGAAACGCAGCACGTCGGCCTGGCGGCTGGCGTAGCGGCCGGCGAATTCGCAGCGGAAGACCTGCGAGGCCCGGAAGCTTGCCGACAGGGCGCAGGCCCAGCCCGCGGGCGGTTCCGGCAGCACTTCGTACAGGCTGGTCGACACGGTGAACTCGAACCAGGTGCCGGGCGCGGCGTCGGGGCCGAAGTTGCGCACCATGATGCCGACCACGCCTTCACGCTGCGGGCGGTTCAGGGGCGGCAGTTCGGCGACGTAAAGGCCCAGGTTGGCCGTCGGCGGCGCCACCTGCACGGTGGCGGTGGCCACGTTGTTGGCCATGTTGCCGTCGGTGCGGGTGGTCTGGACGCGGGCGGTCAGGGTCAGCCCGTCAACCGGGATGACCGTGTCCAGGGCGGTCGAGGCCACCAGGTCGAAGACCACGCTGCCCGGGGGCATTTCGGCGATGGCGCAGTCCACCGTGGTTTCACCGGCGGCCATCGTCGCCGGGCCGCAGGCGAAGCCGGCGGGGGCGGTGACGGCCAGGGCCGGCAGTTCGGCGTCCAGCACCAGGCTCACCAGCACGTCGGTGGCCGCTTCCGGGCCCGGGTTGCTGACGGTGACCTGCATCGGGATGTCGTCGCCGGCGATGGCGCTGGCCGGGGCGACGGCGCCGATGGCCAGGTCGGTGCTGACGAAAGCCACGTCGCCGACGTACAGCACCACCGGGTCATGGTCCGAAGAGCGCAGGGCCAGGGTTTCATCACCGAAGTTGTCGATGCCGAAGTCGGCGTTGATGCGCGCGTGTTCGGTGCGCAGCGGGGCCGAGTCCAGCAGGGCCTGGTTGACGACCATGTGGTCGAGCACCTGGGCATTGCCCTCGAAGGAGAAGGAATAACGATCCTCCGGGGCCGACAGCGTGGTCATGTTGGTCAGCGGCACGGTGACCGGGCTGTCGCGGTACTCCAGCACGGCGTCGTTGGCGGCTTCGCGGCCGGTGATGATGCCCATCACGTCCACGTAGCCGTCGCTGAACTCGAAGGCATTGAAGTCACCCAGCAGCACGATGCGCTCGGCCGGGTTGGCCTGCTGGAACTGTTCGACCAGGTCGGCCACGAACACCGCCTGCTCGGCCCGCTTCACCCGGCGACGTTCGCCGTTGCTGCTGTAGCCGTTGGAGCCGGGATCGTTGTCGTTGATGTCGATCAGCGACAGCAGGTGGTTGCCGATGACGGTCACCGGCGAGCTGGCGCCGTTGCCGGCGTTGACCACGGCGCGCAGCACCAGCGGCGGCCGGTCGTTCATGGTCGAGGTGCTGGCGTTGGGGTTGGTGATCGTCGCGTCCTTGCCGTACTGGGTGACCGAAACCACCTGCACGCGCGGGATGCCCGGGCCGACTTCGGTGGTGTCGACCAGGAAGCCGACGTTGATCTTGCCGACGTCGTTGCCTTCTTCCAGGTAGGCCGCGTACTGCGGGCCCAGGGCGCAGGTGCTGTTCACGCGGTCGGCCAGCATGCTCAGCGCACGCAGGTTCTCGACTTCGACCACGCCGATGATCTCCGGCGCCTTCATGTAGTCGCAGATCGCCAGCGCGGCCTTGGCCAGGCGGCGTTCGAAGGCCACCGGGGTCAGGGCGACGTCGCCACCCGGATCGTTCACTTCATCGTAGAAGCGCAGCATGTTGGCGCCGGCGATGGTGAACTCGTCGATGGCCGGGTCGGGCACGGCACGCGGGCCGGCGCCGCCTTCGACGACGATGGGCGCGGTGGGGTCGGGCATCAGGATGTAGGTGCCGAAGCCGTAGTCGAGCACGCCGACCAGGCCGGTCACGAGCGCGCCGGTGTCGAGCACGATCGGGCTGGCACCCACCTGGCCGCGGCTCTGGATGCGCAGGCGCTCGGGGTTGGTGTCGAAGCGCGGGGTGTTGGCCGGCAGCGCCGGGCCGACGTCCTGCACGCCCACGCCGGGCTCGCGGAACGGACGCTCGATGCCTTCGACCACGCCCCAGAAGTTGCCGTTGGGGAAGGCCAGGGCGTCGTTTTCGTCCAGGCTGCCCTCGGTCGGGGCGGTCGCCACCAGGCGGCCGACGGACACGCGCATGCCCTCGAGGTATTCAAGCGACTCGGGCGGCAGCGAGGGATCCATCATCGCCGCCGTGATCTCCACCGGTGCCGGCAGGGCGTTGCCGGAGCTCACCACGCTGACGGTCGGGTTGATGATCTCGGTGATGAAACCCTGGTGCGGATTGGACGAGGAGCGGTACTCCTCGACGGTGCCCGAGACGATCACGCGGTTGCCCACCGCGGCGGAGGCCGGCGGCGCACTGCCGGTGAACACCATGATGCCTTCGGAGGTCGCCGGGTTGGCGTCCTCGGAGCCGGGCACGGTCTGCACGAAGAAGGCGTTGTTGAAGCGCTGGGCGGTGACGATGCCCTCGATCTCGACCAGCTGGCCGTTCACCGGCGACTGCAGGCCGGCGCCCTGGACCGCATGGATCGCCAGGCGCGGGATCTCGACCAGGGTGGTTTCGCTGTCGCTGTTGTTGCCCGGCACCGGGTCCGGGACCAGCGAGCCGGCGGTGGCGGTGGTGCTGAGGTTGCCGAGGAAACCGGCGTCCACCAGCACTTCGAGCGTGACGTTGCCGCTGGCGCCGTTGTTGACGAACTGTCCGCCGGTGCACTCGAGCACGCCGCCCTGCACGTCGCAGACGTCGAACAGCGCGGGGTCGAAGGTCGAACCGACGTAGGTCGTGTTGGCCGGCAGCGGCAGGCTCAGGCTCATGCCGTAGGTGCGGCCGGGACCGTTGTTGGTGACCGTGGCGGTGTAGGTGAGGCTGGTGCCGGGCACGGCCGGGTCGACGCTGTCGGACAGCGCAACGGCGACATCAGACGTCTGGCCGTCCAGCGGGACGACGACGCGCGGGCGGTTGTTGCCCTGCGCCGTGTCGCTATCAAGGCCTTCGAAGTAACCTTCGAAAACCAGCGGGCCTTGGGCACCGGCACCGATCGACAGGGTGAGAACCACCGACATCGCACTGTTTGCCTCGGCGCCGGAGCTGCTGCAGGTCAGCGTCAGGGTCGACGCGCCGGAGAGGTTGCAGCCAGTGAACCCGATATTGCCCACCGGGTCGTAGAGGTTTCCCGAGATGAAGCCGAGGTCCTGGCCGCCGGTCATACGGTAAATCCAGGGATCGCTGGCGATCGCGCTGAGGTTGCTGACCGTGGTGCGGACGGTGATGTTCCCGCCCGCGGCCACCGCGCCCGGATCAACCGAAATGGTCGCTCCGATGTCGGCACCCGGCGCCACGAACACCGGCGTCAGCGAGAAGTCGTCCACTGCCAGGCCGTCGTCGGCGCCGGAGGCGTTGACGTCGGTCCAGCGGATGCAGAAGCCGCTGCCGTTGGCGATGGCCAGGCCGGCGATCTGGCTGGACAGGGGCGTGCGGTTGGCGGCGTCGTTGCCGTCCTTGGCTCCCGTGCCCACCGTGTTGGGGGTGACGAAGTCCAGCGCATCCACGTCCACCCACGCGCCGTCGGTCAGGCCGGTGGCGTCGAGGCTGTACTGGAAGTTGATCTGGTCGGTGCGGCCGGCGGTGCCCGAGCGCCACTGCTCGCCCGTGTAGGCGATGTCCAGGGCGGTGACTTCGTTGCCGACGTTGTTGGTGAAGCAGGCGCCGAAGGTCGGGTTCAGCGAACCCGACAGCAGGCCGCCCAGCGCGCGCTCGGTGGAGCCGCTGGCGCCGAAGCTGTAGCTGTCGCCCGAGTTGCCGCTGCCGGTGCCGGCCTGGTACTGGCCGTTGGCATTGGTGCCCGACTCGCTGAGCAGCCAGCCTGCGGGCAGGGCGGTGTGGCCGCTGCCGCTGTTGGCGAGGCTGTTGAAATCCTGGGTGTAGGCGGGCCCGGTGAGGGACACCTGGGCCGTGGCCGCCCCGGCCATCAGGCACAGGACGAGCAACGCGGACGCGCGTGGCGCAAGCTTCATGATTGGTTTTCCCCTGGTAAAAGACGCAAAAGGCCGATTGACGGCCTTCGCAGGCGAATGTTAGCCGTTTTTGATTTCGTTGGCGTTACGGTTCCGGGGGGCTAATCTTGTGCACCCCAGCAAAATCCGGGAACCACCTTGTCCCAGCCCCCGAATAAACGCGCCCTGGAGCAGGGCATCACCACCGACCTCAAGGACCGCCTGACCTACGGCGGCTACCTGCAGCTCGACACCCTGCTGTCGGCCCAGAAGCCCCTGTCGGACCCCCCGCACCACGACGAGATGCTGTTCATCGTCCAGCACCACGTGTCGGAGCTGTGGCTGAAGCTGCTGATCCACGAACTGCGGGCCGCCCTGGCCTGCCTGCAGAACGACGAGCTGGGCCCGATGCAGAAGATCCTGGCCCGGGTGAAGCAGGTGCAGCGCCAGCTGACCGAGATGTGGTCGGTGCTCGAGACCCTGACCCCGGCCGACTACCTGCAGTTCCGCGACATCCTGGGCCCGGCCTCGGGCTTCCAGTCGCTGCAGTACCGGCTGGTGGAGTTCCTGTTGGGCAACAAGAACGCCGACATGGTGAAGGTGTTCTCGCACGACCCGGCCGCCACCGCCGAGCTGGAGGCCGTGCTCAACGCGCCCAGCCTGTACGACGAATTCCTGCGCCACCTGCACCGCAAGGGTTACGCCATCCCGGCCGGCTGCGTGGAGCGCGACTGGTCGCTGCCGCACGAACGCGAGCCGGGCCTGGTGCCGGTGTTCAAGGCCATCTACGAAGACACCGACACCCACTGGGAGGCCTATGCCACCTGCGAACAGCTGGTGGACGTGGAAGCCAGCTTCCAGTTCTGGCGCTTCCGCCACATGAAGACCGTCGAGCGCATCATCGGCTACCGCCGGGGCACGGGCGGCAGCTCCGGGGTCGGCTTCCTCAAGCAAGCGCTTGAACTAACCTTCTTCCCGGAGCTGTTTGAAGTGCGCACCGTGCTGGGCCAGCCGGGCTGAGGCATCCGGGCGGGCGGGCTGCTAGTCTTCGGGCCTTGTCCGATGACCGCCCGGAGCCACCATGAACGAAGCCTCCCCGCCCGATCTCGCCAAGCGCGGCTGGATCACCCGCAGCCTCGACCTGGTCGAACGCCTGGGCAACAAACTGCCCGACCCGGCGGTGCTGTTCCTGATCCTGATGCTGGTCACCTGGGCGGTGTCGGCGCTGATGTCGAACATGGAATTCGCCGAGCTCGACCCGCGCAGCGGCGACCCGGTGCAGATCGTCAACCTGCTCAGCGGCACCAGCCTGACCGGCTTCATGGCCAGCATGGTCAATACCTTCGTCACCTTCGCGCCCCTGGGCGTGGTGCTGGTGGCGATGCTGGGCCTGGGCGTGGCCGAACACACCGGCTTCATCAACGCGGCGCTGCGGGCGATGCTGGGCGTCACCCCGAAGATGCTGCTCACCCCGGCCCTGATCGGCGTCGGCATCCTCAGCCACGTGGCCGTGGACGCGGGCTACGTGCTGGTGATCCCGCTGGGTGCGGTGATCTTCTACGCCGCCGGCCGGCATCCGCTGGCGGGCATCGCGGCGGCCTTCGCCGGCGTGTCCGGCGGTTTCTCGGCGACCTTCATCGTGCCCTCCAGCCTTGATCCGCTGCTGGCCGGCCTGACCCAGGCGGCGGCGCAGCTGATCGACCCGGCCTACGAGGTCAACCCGCTCAACAACTACGTCTTCACCACCAGCTCGACGGTGCTGATCATGCTGGTCGGCTGGTTCCTCACCGACAAGGTGATCGAACCGCGGCTCAAGGGCACGCAGGTCGACGGCGACGTCAGCGAAATGCCGACCATGAGCCCGCTCAAGCCCGAAGAGCGCAAGGGCCTGGCCTGGGCCATGGTGGCGATGGCGATTGCCATCATGCTGTTCGTGCTGACCCTGGTGCCGGCCGGCACGCCCTGGGGCGCCGACCCGGCCACCCTGGCGCCGGGCACGCACCCGCTGCTGGCCTTCACCTCGCCGCTGATGCGTTCGATCGTGCCGCTGATCTTCATCTTCTTCCTGATCCCGGGTGCCGTGTACGGCTACGTCTCGGGCACGGTGAAAACCCACCGCGACATCATCGCCGGCATGTCCAAGGCGATGTCGGGCATGGGCTATTACATCGTGATGGCGTTTTTCGCCGCGCAGTTCATCTACGCCTTCGGCCAGTCGAACCTGGGCGTGCTGATGGCGATCAAGGGCGCCAACCTGCTGCAGGCCATGGGCCTGCCGATGGCCGCCACCCTGGTGGGCATCGTGCTGCTGTCGGGTTTCGTGAACCTGATGGTCGGCTCGGCTTCGGCCAAGTGGGCCCTGATCGGCGCGGTGATGGTGCCGATGCTGATGCAGCTGGGCGTCTCGCCCGACCTGACCCAGGCCGCCTACCGCGTCGGCGACAGCTCCACGAACATCATCACGCCGCTGCTGCCGTATTTCCCGCTGATCGTGGTGTTCTGCCAGAAGTACGTGAAGGGCGCCGGCGTCGGCACCCTGCTGGCGCTGATGCTTCCGTACTCGATCACCCTGCTGGTGGTCTGGACCGGCTTCCTGATCGGCTTCTGGGCCCTGGGCATCCCGCTGGGCGTGGGTTCGAGCTTCACCTACCCGGCAGGCGGCTGAAGCTGAACGGGCCGGCCGGCGTTTGACGCCGCCGGCCCCCACCGGTTACACCTTCGCGCCTTGTTTCACTTTGATTACCCAGGGGAGTAAGCAACCAAGTGGCCACCCATCCGACTACCGCCGAGGAAAAGACCTTCTTCGGCCACCCGCGCGGACTTTACGTCCTGTTCTTCGCCGAAATGTGGGAGCGCTTCTCCTACTACGGCATGCGTGCGCTGCTGATCTTCTACCTCGTCCAGCACTGGATGTTCAGTGACGAGGAATCGTCGATCATCTATGGCGCCTACACCGCGCTGGTGTACATCACGCCGGTGTTGGGTGGTTACCTGGCCGACCGCTACCTGGGCCAGCGCAAGGCCGTGCTCTACGGCGCCGTGCTGCTGACCATCGGCCACTGCCTGATGGCGGTGGAAGGCGAGGGCGGCCAGCAGAGCTGGGCGATGGACTGGTTCTGGCTGGCGCTGAGCTTCATCATCGTCGGCTCCGGTTTCCTGAAGGCCAACATCTCGGTGATCGTCGGCCAGCTGTACCCGCGCACCGACCTGCGCCGCGATTCGGCCTACACAATTTTCTACATGGGCATCAACCTGGGTGCCGCGCTGGGCGCGATCATCGCGGGCTGGCTGGGCCAGACCTATGGCTGGGCCTACGGTTTCGGCGCCGCCGGCCTGGGCATGCTGCTGGGCCTGGTCGTGTTCGTGATCGGCAAGCCGGCGCTGATGGGCAAGGGCGAAGCGCCCGACCCGGTGCGCCTGGCCAACCGCACGGCCGGCCTGAGCATGGAATGGTGGCTGTACCTGGTGGGCATCGCCGGCGTCGGCGTGGTCTGGCTGCTTATCCAGTACCAGGACCTGGTCGGTTACCTGCTGATGGGCGCCGGCGCGATCCTGGTGGCCTACGTGATGTTCACCGCGGTGTTCAAGCTGCCGGCGCACGACCGTGACCGCATCTTCGCGGCCATGTACCTGATCTTCGGTTCGATCCTGTTCTGGGCCCTGTTCGAGCAGGCGGGTTCGTCGCTGAACCTGTTCACCGACCGCTCGGTGGACCGCAGCATGTTCGGCTACGAAGTGCCGGCCTCGGTGTTCCAGTCGATCAATGCGATCTACATCGTGCTGCTGGGTCCGGTCTTCGCCGGGCTGTGGCTGTTCCTGGGTCGTCGTGGCCTGGAGCCGTCGTCGCCGGCCAAGTTCGGCCTGGGTGTCATCCAGCTCGGCGCCGGCTTCCTGGTGCTGGTGGCCGGTTCCTCGGCGATCGGCGAAGGCGGCATGACGCCGGTGCTGTTCATCTTCCTGATCTACCTGCTGCATACGACCGGCGAACTGTGCCTGTCGCCGGTGGGCCTGTCGGCGATGAACCGGCTGTCGCCGGCGCACCTGGCCAGCCTGATCATGGGCACCTGGTTCTTCGCTTCGGCGTCGGGCAACTTCGTCGCCGGCATGATCGCCGCCGCCACGGGTGCCGAAGGCGTGGACAACGCCGGCCCCGAGCGCGTGCTCGAGGTCTATACGACGGTCGGCTGGGTAGCCGTGGGCGTGGGCGTGGCGATGGTGGTCATCGCGCCGCTGGTGAAGAAGCTGATGCACCTCGACACGCTCAAGGACTTCGAGGACGACGTGCCGGGCAAGTCGGAAATCGGCGAGCCGCAGGCGGGTGGTACGCATCCCAGGCCCTGAGGTATCGGGCGAAGCAAAAAAACGGGGCCTTCGGGCCCCGTTTTCTTTTCGGGACTGAAGTCCCTCCCACTGGGGTGCCGTCAGTCGCGGGTGGCGGCCTCGCGCTCTTCGACGCGGGTGAGCAGGCGGTCGAGGGTGGCGCGTTCGTCGGGGTCCAGGCCTTCGAGCAGCCGGCGCTGGTAGGCCAGGGCCATCGGCGCAACGTCTTCGTAGATGGCCCGGCCGGCCGGGCTGAGCCGCAGCACCGAGCGGCGGCGGTCGTCGCCGTGGGTGTCGCGTTCTATGCGGCCCGCGGCCTGCAGGCTGGCCACGGCGCGGCTGACGGCGACCTTGTCCATGGCCGTGCGTTCTGCCACTTCCCGGGCCGACAGGTCGTCGCGCCGGCCCAGCACCGCCAGCACCCGCCATTCGGTGATGCCCAGGCCGAAGCGGTCCGCGTACAGGCGGGCGATGTCCTGGCTGATGCGGTTCGACAGCACCGACAGCCGGTAGGGCAGGAAATGCTCCAGGTCCAGGATGTCCCGTTCAGGCATTGCGGCGGCGCACCTTGCAAATGGTTTCAAGTGAAACTATAACGGACGTCTTCCCCATGCAAGCGGCAATCCGGAGGTTCCAATGAGCGCACAACCCAACCTGGGCATGCAGCCCACCACCTTCGAAAACCCGATGGGCATCAACGGCTTCGAGTTCGTTGAGTTCGCCGCGCCGGCCGATCGCGGCGAGGCGATGGCGCAGTACCTGCGTAACCTGGGCTTCACCGCGGTGGCGAAGCACAAGAGCCGTCCGATCACCCTGTACCGCCAGGGCACCATCAATTTCCTGCTCAACGAGTCACCGGATTCTTTCGCTTCGGATTTCGCGGCCAAGCACGGCCCCTCGGCCTGTGGTTTCGCCATTCGCTTCAAGCAGCCCTCGGGCGAGGTGCTCAAGCACGTGCTGGCCAACGGCGGCGAGCGCCAGGACCACCGCGCCGACACCCGTGCCGTGGACGCGCCGGTGGTCAAGGGCATCGGCGACTGCATGCTGTACCTGGTCGACGACGGCCGCGACGACCTGTACGCGGACTTCGCGCCGATCCCGGGCGTGGACCAGCACCCCAAGGGCTTTGGCCTGACCTTCATCGACCACCTGACCCACAACCTGTTCATGGGCAACATGCAGAAGTGGTCGGACTACTACGAGAAGCTGTTCAACTTCCGCGAGATCCGCTACTTCGACATCAAGGGCGCCAAGACCGGCCTGCTGTCGAAGGCGATGACCGCGCCCGACGGCGTGGTGCGCATCCCGCTCAACGAGTCGAGCGACGAGAAGAGCCAGATCAACGAATACCTGCGCGAGTACAAGGGTGAGGGCATCCAGCACATCGCGCTGTTCACCGACGACATCTACAGCTCGGTGGAAGCCATGCACCAGGCCGGCGTGAAGTTCCTGGACACCCCGGACACCTACTTCGATGTCATCGACCAGCGCATCCCGGAGCACGGCGAAGACGTCGCCCGCCTGCGCAAGAACAGCATCCTGATCGACGCCGACCCGGAAACCAAGCAGCGCAAGCTGCTGCAGATCTTCACCCAGAACGCGTTCGGCCCGATCTTCTTCGAGATCATCCAGCGCAAGGGCAATGAAGGTTTCGGCGAAGGCAACTTCCAGGCCCTGTTCGAGTCCATCGAACGCGACCAGATGCGCCGCGGCGTTCTCTGACCGGAGCCCGGCATGAGCCTGGATTACCAGAGTGGGTTTGGCAACGAGTTCGCGACCGAGGCGCTGCCCGGGGCGTTGCCGGTGGGGCGGAACTCGCCGCAGAAGGTGGCCTATGGTCTTTACGCCGAGCAGGTAAGCGGCACGGCGTTCACTGCGCCGCGCGCCAGCAACCGGCGCAGCTGGCTTTACCGCATCCGGCCGGCGGCGATGCACGGGCCGTTTTCGGAACTGGCCCATGCGGGTTTCCACAACGACTTCGGCCACGGCCCGGTGACCCCGGACCAGCTGCGCTGGAATCCGCTGCCGATGCCGACGGCGCCGACCGACTGGATCGACGGCCTGTTCACCATGGCCGGCAACGGCGGCAGCTGGGCCGGCACCGGCATGGGCGTGCACATGTACGCGGCCAACAAGGACATGGACGGGCGCTACTTCTACGACGCCGACGGCGAGCTGCTCATCGTTCCCCAGCAGGGCCGGCTGCGCATCGCCACCGAGCTGGGCGTGCTGGAGGTCGAACCGCAGGAAATCGCGCTGATCCCGCGCGGCCTGCGCTTCAGCGTTTCGCTGCCCGATGGCGAGGCCCGGGGCTACGTCTGCGAAAACTTCGGCGCCATGTTCCGCCTGCCCGACCTGGGCCCGATCGGCAGCAACGGCCTGGCCAATCCGCGTGATTTCCTGGCGCCGGTGGCGGCCTGGGAAGACCGCGAGGGCGACTTCGAGCTGGTGGCCAAGTTCCAGGGCAGCCTGTGGCGCGCGGACATCGGCCACAGCCCGCTGGACGTGGTCGCCTGGCACGGCAACTACGCGCCCAGCAAATATGACCTGCGCCGCTTCAACACCATCGGCTCGATCAGCTACGACCATCCGGACCCGTCGATCTTCCTGGTGCTGCATTCGCCGAGCGACACCGAAGGCACCAGCAACATCGACTTCGTGATCTTCCCGCCGCGCTGGCTGGTGGCCCAGGACACCTTCCGGCCGCCGTGGTTCCACCGCAACATCGCCAGCGAGTTCATGGGCCTGGTGCACGGCGCCTACGACGCCAAGGCCGAAGGTTTCGTGCCGGGCGGCAGTTCGCTGCACAACGCGATGACCGGCCACGGGCCGGATGCGGCGACGTTCGAGAAAGCCTCGAACGCCGATCTGAGCAAGCCCGACGTGATCACCGGCACCATGGCCTTCATGTTCGAATCGCGCAGCGTCATCCGGCCCGCGGCCCAGGCCCTGGACGCCGGCCACCGCCAGCGCGACTACCAGGCCTGCTGGCAGGGCCTGCAAAAACATTTCGACCCCACCCGCCGCGGCTGAGCCGCGGCACGCAAGGAGCAAGCGATGAAACTGGGTTCCCTCAAGGAAGGCGGCCGCGACGGCACGCTGGTCGTGGTTTCGCGCGACCTTACCCGCGCCGTGAAGGCCACCGGCATCGCGCCGACGATGCAGCGCGCGCTGGAAGACTGGTCCAACGCGGCGCCGCGGCTCAACGCGGTTTACGAGGCGCTTGAAGCCGGCACGCCGGAAACGGTGAACGGCGAGCCGGTGTTCGCCGTGGATTTCGCCCAGATGGCCTCACCGCTGCCGCGTGCGTATGAATTCGTCGATGGCAGCGCCTACCTGCCGCACGTGGCGCGGGTGCGCAAGGCGCGCGGCGCCGAGGTGCCGGAAAGTTTCTACACCGACCCGCTGATGTACCAGGCGGTGAGCGCCGGCTTCTATGGCCCGCGCGACCCGGTGCTGGTGGCCGACGAGGCGCACGGCATCGACCTGGAAGCCGAAGTGGTGGTGGTCACCGACGACGTGCCCCAGGGTGCGTCGCCCGCCGAGGCAGCCGGCCACATCCAGCTGGTGGGCCTGGTCAACGACGTCTCCCTGCGCAACCTGATCCCCGGCGAACTGGCCAAGGGTTTCGGTTTCCTGCAGTCCAAGCCGCGTTCGGCGCTAAGCCCGGTGTTCGTCACCCCGGACGAGCTGGGCGATGCCTGGAAGGGAAACAAGCTGCACCTGCCGCTGCTGACCCACGTCAACGGCAAGTGGTTCGGCGCGCCCGAGGCCGGTGTGGACATGCAGTTCGACTTTTCCCAGCTGGTCGCGCATGCGGCGAAAACCCGGCCGCTGTCGGCTGGCACGATCGTCGGCTCTGGCACCGTCGCCAACGAGGACACCTCGCTGGGCGCCAGCTGCTTCGCCGAACAGCGCACGGTCGAAGCCCTGCGCGACGGCAAGCCCAGCACGCCCTTCATGTCCTTCGGCGACACCGTGCGCATCGAGATGATCGACAAGGCCGGCCACAGCATCTTCGGGGCCATCGAGCAGCGCATCCAGAAGGCCTGAAGATCCCCACTCCTCTGTAGGAGCGCCTTCAGGCGCGAATCCTTTGCTTGAGCTCCAGTGGGAGGGACTTCAGTCCCGAGCCTTTGCCCTTGGCCATTGGCCAAGCAGGGCGCCGGTTCGTGTTTCTTGCGCGGGTGGAGGCAGCGTGCAGTCGCCCTGGCCGACACGGCGCAAGTACGTCCATGTAGCCTCATCGTCGACATCCATGTCTCCGATGGTCGGCCAGGGCGACTGCACGCTACCTCCTGGAATGAATGTCGGGGCCGCCAGGAGATCAAGAGCGCAAGGCGCGCTCGCTTTTAAGCAACGAATGCGCTGATGCCCCGATTTACCGAGAAACCGCTCTCCCATCGGCCACCCCGTGACCTTGAGGAGGTGTCGCGTCTTCGCCCCGGCCGACCATCGGAGACATGGATGTCGACGATGAGCCCCCATGGATGGGTTCACGGCGTGTCGGCCGGGGCGAAGGCGCGGCGCCTCCACCCGCGAGACTTCCGCCGGCGACGGGTTGCTTGGCCGAAGGCCAAGGCCAAGGCCAAGGGCAGAGGGACTGAAGTCCCTCCCACAAAGGGCTATGGAACAAAAACGGCCCGGCCCGGCGTATGCTTGGCCGGAAGCAGGCTTGGCAGAGGGGATTCGCCATGAACGCGGGCTCGATCCGGCTGTATTCGTACTGGCGCTCCAGCGCCGCCTATCGCGTGCGCATTGCGCTCAACCTCAAGGGCCTGCCCTTCGAGACCGTCGCCGTGCACCTGGTGCGCGACGGCGGCGAGCAGCACAAGGCGCCCTTCAGCGACCTCAATCCCCAGGAACTGGTGCCGGTGCTGCTGCACGGCAACCGCATCCTGCGCCAGTCGCTGGCGATCATGGAGTACCTGGACGAAACCTGGCCGACGCCGCCGCTGATGCCGGCCACGGCCCGCGACCGCCAGCGCGTGCGCGCCATTTCGCAGCTGATCGCCAGCGACATGCACCCGCTCAACAACCTGCGGGTGCTTCAGTTCTTCGAGAACACCTGGAACGTGCCACAGGCCGAACGCGAGGCCTGGGTGCGGCACTGGGTGAAGGCGGGCTTCGACGCGCTCGAGGACACGCTGTGCGACAACCCGTCCACCGGCGCCTTCTGCGACGGCGACGTGCCGACCATGGCCGACTGCTGCCTGGTGCCGCAGGTCTACAACGCCGAGCGTTTCGGAGTGGACATGGCGCCCTACCGAACCATCCGCCGCATCACCAAGGAATGCCTGGCGCTGGACGCGTTCGACGCCGCCCGGCCGGAAAACCAGCCGGATGCTCCCGCCGGCAGCTGAGCCGGCTCAGTAGGGCTGGGTTTCGCTGCCCGGACCGGCGCCGCCGTACATGTCGGCGTAGGGATCGTGTTCGCCGGTGGCGCCTTCGGACAGGCGGATCTTCAGGGCCAGGCCATCGCGCGAATCGGCCTTGCGCAGCGCCTCTTCCAGTTCGACCTTGCCTTCCTTGTACATGCGGAACAGCGACTGGTCGAAGGTCTGCATGCCTTCCTGCAGCGACTTGTCCATCGCTTCCTTGATCTCGTGCACCTCGCCGCGGCGGATGAGGTCGCGGATCATCGGAGTGTTGATCAGGATTTCGGCGGCCGGCAGGCGCTTGCCGTCCTTGCCCACCACCAGGCGCTGGCTGATGATCGCCTTGAGGTTGAGCGAGAGGTTCATCAGCACGTTCTTGTGGGCCGACTCCGGGAAGAAGTTCAGGATTCGGTCCAGGGTCTGGTCGGCGTTGTTCGAGTGCAGGGTGGCCATGCACAGGTGGCCGGTTTCGGCAAAGGCAATCGCCGACTCCATGGTGACCGCGTCGAGGATCTCGCCGATCAGGATGACGTCCGGCGCTTCGCGCATGGCGTTCTTGAGCGCGTTGTGGAAGGCGTGGGTGTCCAGGCCGACCTCGCGCTGGTTCACGATCGACTTCTTGTGCTTGTGCAGGAACTCGATCGGGTCCTCGATGGTGAGGATGTGGCCGGTGGTGCTGGCGTTGCGGTGGTCGATCATCGCGGCCAGGGTGGTGGACTTGCCCGAGCCGGTGGAGCCCACGACCAGCACAAGCCCGCGCTGCTCCATCACGATGTCCTTCAGGACCGCCGGCAGCTTGAGCTGGTCGATGCCCGGGATCTCGGACTTGATGGCGCGGATGACCATGCCCACTTCGCCGCGCTGCTTGAACACGTTCACGCGGAAGCGGCCGGTGTCCTTCACGGCGATGGCCATGTTGAATTCCAGGTCGCGCTCGAAGGCGGGCACCTGGCCCTCGTCCATCAGCGAGTACGCGATCTTCTTGACCATGCCGGCCGGAAGCCCGGTATTGCCAAGCGGGTAGAGTTTGCCTTCAACCTTGATATAGACGGGCGCGCCGGTAGTCAGGAACATGTCCGACGCGTTCTTTTCCGTCATCAGCTTCAGGAAGTAGCCGATGTCCATGTCAGTATCCTTGCATCCCCTGGTTCGGTCCCGGTGGGTGGCCCGGCGTGGCTACAATGGCTCCGCCGAAACGCCCACCTGCGAGTTCGCCTTATGACACTAATGCCGTTAAAAATCCATCGTGCACTGCCAATCCTGCTGGCCGTTTCGCTGTTTTGCGCGCACAACGCCGCTGCCGACGAGGTCGATTCTGCGCTCGCCGCCGCCGAACGCGCGGTGATCGCCGCCGAGTCCGCCCAGCCGCGCGGTGACGCCGCCCAGGCGCTGGAACAGGCACGTGGCCAATGGTTGGCCGCCCGGGATGCCCGGCGCAAGACCGACAAGCTGCGGCTGGCCGAAGCGCCGAGCTACAACGACGTGTACCATTTCCATGGCCTGGAACGGCTGATGGTGCGCTGGCGCTGATCTTTCTTCCCTTCTCCCCTTGCGGGAGAAGGTGCCCGAAGGGCGGATGAGGGGTCTCTTTG
>NZ_CAXBJS010000006.1:0-32789 GCF_963976025.1 uncultured Arenimonas sp. | reverse complement strand
CTCTTGTCGAACTCGGGCCAGCGCCGGAAGTCGGCTTCCAGGTAGTCCACCAGGCGGCCAAGCAGGGCCGGCAGGCCGTGGGTGGCGACGATGTGGGTCAGGTCCTGGGTGGTGATCTGGGTCATGGCCATGGGTGGTCTCCGGCGTTGCTTGAAGGGATGAGCCCATTGTCCGGACCGCGGCGGTAGCGCGAAACGGCAGTTTTGCAACGTTTTCGACAGAAAGCTGCTAAAAAGGCAACACAAAATGACGGAATGACAGCATGGACGACCTCGACCATCGCCTCATCGCCCTTCTGCGCCGAAATGCCCGTACGCCGGTCGCCGACCTGGCCAAGGCCCTGGGCGTCGCGCGCGGCACCATCACCAACCGCATGGCGCGGCTCGAGCGCGACGGCGTCATCACCGGCTACACCGTGCGGTTGCGGCCCGACTCGGCGCCCGACGAGATCTGCGCCTGGACCTCGCTGGCCGTCGAAGGCAACCAGCACCGGGTCATCCGCGCCCTGCTCGGCGAACCCGGCGTCGCCACGCTGCACGACACCAACGGCCGCTGGGACCTGCTGGCGGAGCTGCGCGTCGGCAGCCTGGCCGAACTGTCCACCGTGCTCGAACGCATCCGCGGCATCGAAGGCATCAGCGCCAGCGAGACCAGCGTGCACCTGCAAACCCTGCGGGGCTGACCCGCGCGTCGTCACTGCGCGCTGCGGTTTGAATACAGCAGGTCGCGGGAAGATCAGTACGCCGCAGCGCCGGGCAAGTGGCGTTCGAAGAAATCGCCCGCAAGCGCCGCCACCTGGTCCAGCTTGCCCGGCTCTTCGAACAGATGCGTCGCGCCAGGCACGACCACGAGCTCGACCTCGCCGGGAATGGCCGCGGCCGCGCGCCGGTTCAGCGCCAGGACCTCGTGGTCGTCCCCGCCAATGACGAGCAAGGTTGGCGTGCGCACGAGCGACAGCTCCCGCGGCCCGACCAGGTCGGGGCGACCGCCCCGCGACACGATGGCGGCGATTCCCGACGGATCCAAGGCCGCGGCAAGCAATGCCGCCGCGGCCCCGGTGCTGGCCCCGAACAGCCCGAGCCCGAGCGGCGCCAGTGCCGGCTGCGTCCCGACCCAGTCCAGGACGGCACGTACGCGCCCGGCCAGCAGCGGTATGTCGAAGCGCGCCGCAGGTTTTTGGCCTTCCTGGGGAGTGAGCAGGTCAAACAGGAGTGTCGCGAAACCGCGCTGGTTCAGGGCCTGCGCCACTGACTGGTTGCGGGCGCTGAGGCGGCTGCTGCCACTGCCGTGCGCAAACACCACCAGGCCCCTGGCCTTGGCCGGCAGCGCCAGGTCTGCTTCGTGCCAGGCCGATCCCAGGGGAATGCGCAGCGTCTGCGACCGAACAGTCGAATCCATGCATGGCGCCCCCTGGTCGCGCGCCCCCAGCGCGGCGATGACGTCCTGGTCATCGACCTGGGTGAAGTCGCGGTAATACAGGCCCACGGCACCAAACGGCGCGGGCGTGGCCAGGCAGACCGTGTCGTCTGCCAGGGGCGTCACCAGCGCCAGTGCTTCGCGCGAGGCCACCGGAATGGCGCAGACAAGCCGCGCCGGACCCTGGCGCCGCGCCGCCCGCAGCGCAGAGGCCATCGTGGCGCCCGTCGCCATGCCATCGTCCACGACCACCACGGTCCGGCCGGCCAGGCGGGTGGGCGGTGCGCGCCCCAGGTAGCGGACGCGGCGGGATTGCATCTCGGCCAGCAGTCGAGCCGCCTCGGACTCCACATAGGTGTCGTCTGCCCCGAGCCAGTCTGCGTTTTCGTTGAGCGCGATGGTGCCGTATTCGTCCACCGAGCCAATTGCGAGTTCGGGATTGCCGGGCGCGCCGATCTTCTTCACCAGCACAATGTCGAGCTCGCCGCCGAGGCTGTCCGCCACCAGCCGTGCCATCGGCACGGCGCCGCGGGGGATGGCAAGCACCAGTGGCCGTTCACCGCGCAGCCCGGCCAGTGCACTGGCCAGTTTCCTGGCCGCATCCGGGCGATCGTGGAACGGAAGACCGGTCATGACGTAACCACCCCCGCGGCTCGTGCCGCCAATCGCTAGCTGATCTTGATGCGATGGTTCTTGCCGTTGGCCTTCTTTGGCAGCACCAGGCTCAGGACCCCGTCCTGGTATTTCGCCTCCGCGCGCTTGTCGTCGACCTCGACCGGCAGCGTGAAGGAACGGAACGCCCTGCCTTCGCTGCGTTCGCTGTAGACGGAAGTTTCGTCCTTCTTTTCGGACTTGCTGCGTGCGCTCGCGGTAATCGACACCTGGCGGCCATCGACGGCCACGTCGATGTCTTCCTTGCGCACGCCGGGGATGTCCGCCTTGATCGTGTAGGCCTTGTCGCTCTCACTGACGTCAATGCGGATGTCGGGCGACTCAAGCGCGCCCACCAGCGGGCGCATGCCGAGGTCGCGGAGCAGGGCGTCGAAACCGCTGGTCAGTTCGCCGCGGCCGGCGGCCCTGAACGGATTCCAATGGGTAAGCTGGTTCATGGGACCTCCTGGATGTCGGGGGAATGGAGGCAGGGAGACAGAGCCTCCGGGAATGGAATCTACGCCGCAGGCAGGACGCCACATTGACCTGCATCAAGTGTGTCCGGCGGCGGCTCCGGCCAGCCAGGCTGGTTTGGCGGGCCTTGAGTGGGCCTGCCCCGGCCCCCATCTATCAGGGCCAGACCCCCAGGCGCCGCCATGATCCCGCTGTCGATCCTCGACCTCGCACCCGTCACCGTGGGCAGCACGCCCGCGCAGACCTTCGCCAACGCGCTCGACCTGGCGCGCGCCGGCGAGCGGCTGGGGTACCGCCGCTACTGGCTGGCCGAGCACCACAACATGCCGGGCATCGCCAGCGCGGCGACGGCCGTGCTGATCGGCCACGTCGCCGCGGGCACCTCCAGCATTCGCGTCGGCGCCGGCGGCATCATGCTGCCCAACCATTCGCCGCTGCAGGCCGCCGAGGCCTTCGGCACGCTGGGCACGCTGTTCCCGGGGCGCATCGATCTTGGTCTTGGCCGCGCGCCGGGCACCGACCAGGCGGCGGCGAAGGCGCTGCGGCGCTATTACGACAATGCCGAGGAGTTCCCTCGCGACGTGGTCGAGTTGCTGCGGTACTTCGAGCCCGTGCAGCCGGGTCAGGCGGTGCAGGCCGTGCCAGGCGCGGGCGTGGCCATCGAGGCCTGGATATTGGGTTCAAGCCTGTTCGGCGCGCGGCTGGCGGCGGCGCTGGGTTTGCCCTACGCCTTTGCCTCGCATTTCGCGCCGGACGCGCTGGACCAGGCGCTGGCGGTTTACCACCGCGAGTTCCGGCCTTCGCCGCGACTGGAAAAGCCGCACGTGATGCTGGCGCTCAACGTCGTCGCGGCCGACACCGACGACGAGGCGGCGCGGTTGTTCACCACGCAGCAGCAGGCCTTCGTGAACCTGCGCCGCGGCCGCCCCGGCCTGGTGCCGCCGCCGCTGGAAAGCGCCGGGGCCATCGACGACTACTGCAGCCCTTCCGAGAAGCACATGATCGAATCCACCCTGGCCTGCCGGGCCGTGGGTTCGCCGGCCACCGTGCGCGCGAGGATCCAGGACTTCGTTGAACGCCACCGCCCGGACGAGCTCATACTTACCGCCAATATCTACGAGCACGCCGCCCGCGTACGCTCCTTCGAACTGACCATGGACGCCTGGCAATCATGAGCTCGCCGAAGCTGTTCGAACCCCTCTCCCTGGGTGCGCTGACGCTGGCAAACCGCATCGTCATCGCGCCGATGTGCCAGTACTCGGCCGTGGACGGCTGCATGACCGACTGGCACCTGATCCACCTGGGCCAGCTGGCGCTTTCGGGCGCGGGCCTGCTGACCATCGAAGCCACGGCCGTGCTGCCCGAGGGCCGGATCTCCTACGCCGACGTCGGGCTGTGGGACGACGCCACGGAGGCCGCGATGGCGAAGGTGCTGGAAGGCGTGCGCCGCTGGTCGAAGATGCCCATCGCCATCCAGCTCGCGCACGCCGGGCGCAAGGCGTCCACCGACCTGCCCTGGCACGGCGGCGGGCAGATCGCGCCGGGTCATGCCCATGGCTGGCAGACGGTTGCGCCCTCGGCGCTGCCTTTCCGCGACGGCGACAACGCGCCAAGTGCGATGACCCACCAGGACATGCAGGACGTGCGCGAGGCTTTCGCCGCCGCTGCCCGCCGTTCGGCGCGGCTTGGCATCGACGCCATCCAGATCCACGCCGCGCACGGCTACCTGCTGCACCAGTTCCTGTCGCCGCTTTCGAACCAGCGCGACGACCAGTACGGCGGCTCGCTGGAAAACCGCCTGCGCTTTCCGCTGGAAGTCTTCGATGCAGTGCGCGCGGCTTTCCCGGCCGAACGCCCGGTCAGCGTGCGCGTATCGGGTACCGACTGGGTGCCGGGCGGCTGGGACATCGATGACACCGTGGCGTTTGCCCGCGCGCTGGAAAAGCGCGGCTGCAGCGTGATCCACGTGTCCGGCGGTGGCCTGCATCCATCGCAGCAGATCCCGGTTGGCCCCGGTTACCAGGTGCCTTTGGCGCGCGCAGTGAAGCAGGCCGTGGGCATTCCGGTCGTCGCCGTCGGGCTGATCACCGATTTCGACCACGCCGAAGCCATCGTCGCCACCGGCGACGCCGACCTGGTCGCCATTGCCCGTGGCGCGCTTTACGACCCGCGCTGGCCCTGGCATGCCGCGGCGCACCTGGGCGCCACCGTCATCGCGCCGCCGCAGTACCTGCGTTCGCAGCCGCGACAGTTCAAGGACCTGCTGGTCGGCGGCTAGGGCGCGTGCACCACGTCGCTTTCGATGCAGCCGTCGAGCAGCGACACCGTGCGGTCGCATTGTTCCGAAAGGCGCGGGTCGTGGGTCACCAGCAGCACCGCGCAGCCGAACTCTCGGTTGAACTTGCGGAACAGTTCGAATACTTCGGCGGCCGACTTGCTGTCGAGGTTTCCCGTCGGTTCGTCGGCCAGCAGCAGGGCCGGGCGCGTGACCAGCGCCCGGGCCACGGCGACACGCTGCTGCTGGCCGCCCGAAAGCTGGTCGGGGCGGCGGTCTTCCAGGCCGGCCAGGCCGACTTCAGCCAGCAGGCCGCGGCCGCGTGCAAGCTGGTCGGCCGTTGGCTTGCCGGTGGCGACAATCAGCGGCATCAGCACGTTTTCCAGCGCCGTGAAAGCCTGGATGAGGTGGTGGAACTGGAATACGAAGCCGATCGAGTTGCGGCGCAGCGCCGTGCGCCCGTCGTCGTCCATGTGCCGGGTCGGCTTGCCCAGCAGGAAAAGTTCGCCGTCGCTCGGCCGGTCGAGCAGGCCGACCAGGTTGAGCAGGGTGCTCTTGCCCGAGCCCGAGGCGCCCACCAGCGCGGCGAAGTCGCTGCGCTGCAGGCGCAGGTCGAGCCCGTGCAGCACTTCCACCTCGGTCGGCTTGCCGACGTTGTAACTCTTGCGGATGCCCTGCAGCCGCAGCACTTCCTGGCCGCCGTCATGCTCAGACATGGCGGATCGCCTCCACCGGGTCCAGGCGCGCGGCGCGCCGGGCTGGCACGGCCGCCGCGACGATGCCCGTCACGGTTGCCAGCAGCGCGGCGAACACCGGCAGCCACGGGTCCACGGGAATGAAGAACAGCTTCGGGCCAAAAGTATTGAAGGCGCCGACCAGGCCATAACCCGCCAGCGCGCCCACCACCGAGCCGGCCAGGCCGAACAGCCCGCCCTGCACCAGGAACACACGCAGCATCTGCGCGCGGGTGGTGCCCATCGCGCGCAGGATGCCGATCTCGCGCGTGCGCTGCACCACGCTCACCGACAGCACGCTGGCGATGCCCAGGGCCACGCTGAGCGCCACGAACACGCTGATCATCTGCGTGGAAAGACTCTGCGAGCGCAGCGCGTTCATCAGCTGGGCATTGGTTTCCATCCAGCTTTCGGCCTTGACGCCGGTGAGGCGGGCGATGCGGCCGGCCACGGCCTCGGCGGCGAAGATGTCGTCCACCGTCACGTCGATGACGGTCGCGGCGCCGGGCAGGTCCAGCAGCGACTGCGCCTGCTTCATGTCCAGGTACACGTAACGCGCGTCGAGCTCGCGCACGCCCAGCTCGAAGATGCCGGCCACGTTGACCACGGTTTCCCGGCCCTGGCCGCCGTCCAGGCGCAGCTTGTCGCCCACGCCCAGGCCCAGGTCCGCGGCCAGCTGGCTGCCGATCACCGTGTCGCCGGCGCCGATGCGGAAACGGCCGGCGACGATGTCGTCGCTGATCGGGATGATGCGCTGGTAGCGTTCGGCATCGATGCCGACCAGCGCCACCGATTCGATGGCCTCGCCCCGGCGCGCGAAGGCCGGGCCCGATATCACCGGCGACGCGGCGGTCACCTGCTCAAGCGCGTCCAGCACGGCCAGCACCTGCTGCCAGTTGTTGATCGAGCGCAGGCGCTGGGCGCGGCGGGTTTCCAGCACCAGCTGGGTGGTGCCTTCCGGCGCGGGCAGCACGCGGTTCTGTTCTTCAGTGGGCACGATGCGGATGTGCGCCTGCGTGCCCAGGGTGCGCTCGATGATGTTGGCCTGAAGGCCGGTGATCAGCGCGGTCAGGAACACGATGACCGCCACGCCCACCGCGATGCCGACCAGGATGAGCGTGCTTTGCGACTTGCCCTCGCGCAGGAAGCGGGTGGCGATGGTCCATTCGGCCCACATCGGCGTCAGTCGAGCCTGGCCGGAAGTTCTTTGCGGGTGGCCGGGTCGTTGGCGTCAGCCGGGATGCCGGCGTCGCGAACGCGCACGCGGCTGCCATCCGCGATGTCGGCGCCGGCGTCGGCCAGCACCCGGTCGCCGTCCTGCAGGCCGGCGGTGATTTCGGTCAGCGCCAGGCCGCGCAGGCCCAGTTCGACGGTTTGCCGGCTGGCGCGGCCGTCGGCCACGCGCCAGACCCGGGCGGTGTTGCCGTCGATTTCGCCGAGGGCATCGTTGGGAACCACCAGGGCCCGGTCGCGGCGGCCGGTTTCCACGTTCACCGAAACCGTCATGTCCTGGCGCAGGAAGTCCGGCACCGGCGACACGGCCAGGCGGATGTCCACCGAACCGCGCTGGGCATCGACGCTGGGCGCGATGAAGCTGACCGTCGCCGGGAAGGGGCGTGCGGGGAAGGCGTCGGCCACGCACATCGCCGGCTGGCCCAGGGCCAGGACCTCGAGGTTCTTTTCGTCCACCGGCACAAGCAGCTCGGTGTCGCCGGCGCGGGCGATCTCGAGCAGCACGCGGCCTGGCTGCACCAGGTCGCCGGGTTCGACGTTGCGGGTGAGCACGGTGCCAGCGACTTCGGCGCGGATCGTGGTTTTTTCGAGAAGGGCCTGGGCGGTCGCCTGCCGGGCCAGGGCGGCGGCTTCGGCGGGGCCGCCCTCGGCCAGGTCCTGCATCGCCAGCCGGGCCTGTTCGGCGGCGGTGCGGGCGACGGTTTCCGCCTGCAGCGCCTGTTCCAGCGCCTCGCGGGCGATCAGCTGGCGGGCGAACAGGTCGCGCCGGCGGGCGGCTTCCCGGCTGGCCTGTTCAAGCCGGGCCTCGGCCTCGCGCACGGCGGCCTGGGCCCGCGGGCGCGTGGAGCGCCGCAGCTGGTCCAGGGCGGCGGCGGCCTCGGCGGCCTGGGCTTCCAGATCGTCGGCGCGCAGCACCGCCAGTACGTCGCCGGGCTGCACGGCATCGCCTTCCTGCACGCGCCGCTCCAGCACCACGCCGGTCACCGGGCTGCCGACCTGGGCGCGCGAGACGGCCACCACGCGGCCGGTGGCGACCACGGTCTGCACCAGCGGCCGCGCCGTCACCTCGTAGGCTGCGAGCTCGGGTCCGCGCAGCTTGCCCAGCAGCAGCCAGCCCAGGGCCGCGACAACCAGCACCAGCGCGGCGGCAAGGCGAAGTCGGCGACTCATCATCGGGCTCCGGGGCACGGGGGATCAGCGGCCAAGATACGCAATCGGCCGTGAAGGCGTCAGCCAGGCCCGGGGTTTGCTGGCTGCCCCGGCGGGCTCGCGTAGAATCCCGCCCCATGGAAAACCAGACCCCCAGCGCCGAACAGGCGCGATTGCTGGCCAAGGGCCCGTTCCCGGACTACCCCTTCGCGCCCAAATCCTTCGTCCATCCCAACGGCCTGACCCAGAGCTACCTCGACGAGGGCCAGGGCGAGGTCGTGCTGATGCTGCACGGCAACCCCTCGTGGTCCTACTACTGGCGCAAGCTGGTGCTGGGCCTGCGCGACGGCTACCGCTGCATCGTGCCCGACCACATGGGCATGGGCCTGTCGGACAAGCCGGCCGACGCCGCCTACACCTACACGCTGCGCAGCCGCATCCAGGACCTGGATCGTCTGCTCGAGCACGCCGGCGTCACCGGCGACGTCACCCTGGCCGTGCATGACTGGGGCGGCATGATCGGCTTCGGCTGGGCGCTCAAGCACAGCGAACGCATCAAGCGCCTGGTGATCCTCAATACCGCCGCCTTCCCGCTGCCGCCGGCCAAGCCCCTGCCCTGGCAGCTCAACCTGGGCCGCAACTGGCGCCTGGGCGAATGGCTGATCCGCGGCGCCAACGCCTTCGCCGGCGGCGCCGCCAGCCAGGGCGTGGAAAAGCCGCTGGCGCCGGACGTCAAGCGTGCGCTGCTGGCGCCCTACGACAACTGGCAGTCGCGCATCTCGACGGTGCGCTTCGTGCAGGACATCCCGCTGCAGCCCGGCGACCGCGCCTGGGACCTGGTCGAAACCGCCGGCAAGCGCCTGCCGATCTACGCCGACCGCCCGGCCTTCATCGGCTGGGGCCTGCGCGATTTCGTGTTCGACAAGCACTTCCTGAAGGGTTTCACCCAGGCCCTGCCCAAGGCGGAAGTGCACGCCTTCGAAGACGCCGGCCACTACGTGCTTGAAGACAAGGCGGACGTGCTCGTCCCCGCCATCCGCCAGTTCCTCGACCGCACCTGACATGAGCGGCTGCAACATCGCGGCGGCGTTGCCGCGGTTGGCGGCGCAGGCGCCGGAGCGGGTGGCGATGCGCTGCCCGGGGCGGCGAGGATCGGATGGGTTCGCGCGCTACGACGTGGAGCTGAGCTACGGTGATCTCGACCGGCGCTCGGACGCCATCGCCGCCGGCCTGGCCGGGCAGGGCATCGTGCGCGGCAGCCGGGTGGTGGTTATGGTGCGGCCTTCGCCCGAGTTTTTCCTGCTGATGTTCGCGCTGTTCAAGGCCGGCGCCGTGCCGGTGCTGGTGGATCCGGGCATTGACAAGCGCGCGCTGCGCCAGTGCCTGGGCGAAGCCGATCCGCAGGCCTTCGTCGGCATCCCGCTGGCGGTGCTGGCGCGAAAGCTGCTGGGCTGGGCGCCGGGTGCGCGCACCGTGGTCACCGTCGGGCGGCGCTGGTTCTGGGGCGGGCCAACGCTTGCCGCGATTGAAGCCGCCGGCGCCGGCGCCGGGCCGCAGCTGGCGGACACCGCGCCCGACGATGTCGCCGCCATCCTTTTCACCTCCGGTTCGACCGGCGTGCCCAAGGGCGTGGTGTACCGGCATCGCCACTTCGTGGCCCAGGTCGGAATGTTGCGCGACGCCTTCGGCATCACGCCCGGCGGTGTCGACCTGCCGACCTTCCCGCCCTTCGCGCTGTTCGACCCGGCCCTGGGCCTGGCCTCGGTGATCCCGGACATGGACCCGACCCAACCCGCCAAGGCTGATCCGCGCAAGCTGCACGCCGCGATCGAAAATTTCGGCATCGACCAGCTGTTCGGCTCGCCGGCGCTGATGCGCGTGCTGGCGGACCATGGCCAGCCGCTGCCGACGCTGCGCCGAGTCACCTCCGCCGGTGCGCCGGTGCCGGCCGACGTGGTGGCGAAGATGCGCGAGCTGCTGCCCGCCGAAGCCAGCTTCTGGACGCCCTACGGCGCCACCGAATGCCTGCCGGTCGCGGTGATCGAAGGCCGCGAGCTGCAGGCCACGCGCGAAGCCACCGAGCAGGGCGCCGGCACCTGCGTCGGCCTGCCGGTGCCGCCGAACCAGGTGCGCATCATCGCCATCACCGACGACGCCATCCCCGACTGGTCGCAGGTGCAGGAACTCGGCGCCGAGGCGATCGGCGAGATCACCGTCGCCGGCCCCACCGCCACCGACGAATATTTCCGCCGCCCCGAAGCCACCGCCCTGGCCAAGATCCGCGAAACCCTGGCCGACGGCGGTGAACGCATCGTGCACCGCATGGGCGACCTGGGCCGCTTCGATGCCCAGGGCCGGCTGTGGTTCTGCGGCCGCAAGTCGCACCGCGTGCGCACGATCGAGGGCAATCTCTACACCGAACAGGTCGAACCGGTCTTCAACGTGCATCCCGAAGTCGCGCGTACCGCCCTGGTCGGCGTCGGCGAACCCGGAAAACAACAACCTGTGCTTTGCGTGGAAATGGCCCCGCACCTGCCGCAGTACGAACACGAGCGCGTGCTCGATGAGCTGCGGCACATGGCCAACGGCTTCGTGCACACCGCGCGCATCCAGCATTTCCTGATCCACGACGGCTTCCCGGTGGATATCCGCCACAACGCCAAGATCGGCCGCGAAACCCTGGCAGCCTGGGCGGCGAAGGAAATGAAGTGGCGGCGCTGAAGGTGCTGGTCACCGGCGGCGCCGGTTTCCTCGGCCAGGCCCTGTGCCGCGCGCTGCAGGCGCAGGGCCACGAGGTCACCAGTTTCCAGCGCAGCCATTCGCCCGCCCTCGAAGCCATGGGCGTGCGCCAGGTCCGCGGCGACCTCGCCGACGCCGGGGCCGTGCACGCGGCGCTGGCCGGCCAGGATGCGGTTTTCCACAACGCCGCCAAGGCCGGCGCCTGGGGCAGCCACGAAAGCTACTTCGCCGCCAACGTCACCGGCACCCGCAACGTGCTGGCGGCGATGCGTGCGCACGGCATCGGCCGGCTGGTCTACACCTCCACGCCCAGCGTCACCCACAGCGGCCGCAGCGCGGTCGAAGGCGGTAACGAAACCAACACGCCCTACGGCGAACACTTCAAGGCGCCCTACCCGGCAACCAAGCTGATCGCCGAAAAGGAAGTGCTGGCGGCCAACGATGCCAGCCTGGCGACCGTGGCCCTGCGCCCGCGCCTGATCTGGGGCCCGGGCGACACCCAGCTGCTGCCGCGCCTGGTCGAACGTGCGAAGGCCGGCCGCCTGCGTTTTGTCGCCGGCGGCCACAACCGCATGGACACCACCTACATCGACAACGCCGTGCAGGCCCACCTGGACGCCTTCGCGGCGCTGGCGCCGGGCGCCGCCTGCGCCGGCAGGGCCTACTTCATTTCCAACGGCGAACCGCGTGAAGTCCGCCGCATCGTCAACGACCTGCTGGCCGCGGCTGGCCAACCGCCGGTGGACAAGACCATCCCCTACGGCGTGGCCTATGCCGCCGGCGCGGTGCTTGAGCTGGCCTGGCGCACCCTGCGCCTGCCCGGCGAACCGCCGATGACCCGGTTCGTCGCCGAACAGCTGTCGACGCCGCACTGGTATGACATCTCCGCCGCCGCCCGGGACTTCGGCTACGTGCCCCGGGTGGCCATGGACGAGGGCCTGGCGCGCCTGGCCGCCTGGTGGACCACGCGGGGTTAACGCGGCGCTCAGTTTGTTGGCGCGCAGTCAGGAAGCGGGGGCTAGCTTCGTTCCTGCCCGAAGCATCCGGGTCCACAAAAACAAAGGAGAGCAACCATGCTCCATTACGCGCTGATCTTTCTCGTCATCGCCATCATCGCCGCCGTGCTGGGCTTTGGTGGCATCGCGGGCACCTCGGCCTGGATCGCCCAGATCCTGTTCGTCGTGTTCCTTATCCTGGCCATCATCTCGTTCCTGAAGAAGAAGACGTGACGAAGTGATGAGCCGGGGGGCTGGCGCCGCGTCCGGGCGCCAGCCCGCTAGAATGGCGGCATGACGGATCCTGCCGCTTCCCCCTTCGACGCCCTCAAGCCCCTGGCCGGCCGCGCGCTGGAACAGGCCTTGAACCGGCTCGTAGAACTGGACCCCGACACCGCCGAAGCCCTGCGTGGCCTCGGCGGTCGTCGTATCGGCCTGGCGCTCGAAGCGCCACCCATCGCCCTGGAGCTTGCCGTCGCCGACGGCCGGCTGGTGGTGGGGCCGCCCAGGAACGAGCCGGGCGACGAGCCCGACCTGGGCGTGCGCGCCACGATTTCCGGCGTACTTTCGCAGCTGCCTTTCCTGCGCCCGCCCGGCGCCCCGCCGGTGGGCAAGGTGCGCATCAACGGCGACGCCGAACTGGCCCGGCAGCTGCAAAAGCTCGCCCAGCGTTTCGACCCCGACTGGGACGAACCCTTCGCCCGGGCCCTGGGCCCGGTGTTCGGGCCGCAGGCGGCGCGTTTGCTGCGTGATGCCCTGGCCGGCGGCGCCAAGTTCGCCAAGGGCTTTTCCCGCGACGCCGTCGACTACCTCACCGAAGAACGCCGCGACCTGGTCGGCAAGGCCGAACTGGCCGCCTTCCACGACGACGTCGACGAACTGCGCGACCAGGTCGAACGCCTGGCGGCGCGCCTGGCCCGGCTGTCGCCGGAGGCCGGCGCATGAGCCCGCTGCGCAGCGCACGCGGCAGCCTGCGGGCCCTGGGCATCGTGCGCGTGCTGCTGCGCCACCGCCTCGACTCCCTGCTTGAAAACACCGCGGTCGGCGGCTGGCTCTGGCTGCTCAAGCCGATCACGCGCCGCGCCAGCGCCACCGACCTGCCGCGCGGCCAGCGCCTGCGCCTGGCCCTGCAGGAACTGGGCCCGATCTTCGTGAAGTTCGGCCAGGTGCTGTCCACGCGCCGCGACCTGCTGCCGCCGGACATGGCCGAAGAACTGTCGCTGCTGCAGGACCGCGTCGCGCCCTTCCCGGGCGAAGTGGCGCGCGAGCGCATCGAAGCCGGCCTGGGCAAGCCCATCGACACCCTGTACGCCGAGTTCGAAAACACCCCGCTCGCGTCCGCCTCCATCGCCCAGGTGCACGCCGCGCGCCTGCACGACGGCCGCGAGGTGGTGGTGAAGGTGCTGCGCCCCGGCATCCGCCAGCGCATCCGCGACGACATCGCCCTGCTGCGCACCCTGGCCGCGCTGGCCGACCGCCACCACCCCTCGGCCGACAAGATCCGGCCGCAGGAAGTGGTGAGCGAAATCGAATCCACGCTCTACGCCGAACTCGACCTGCAGCGCGAGGGCGCCAACGGCAGCCTGATGCGCCGCACCTGGGCCGGCAGCGACGAGCTGTACGTGCCCGAGGTGTTCTGGAGCCACAGCAGCGAAAGCGTGCTGACCATGGAACGGGTGCGCGGCATTCCCTCCGACGACGTCGAGGCGCTCGACGCCGCCGGCATCGACCGCAAGGCACTCGCCGCCCGCGGCGTGCGCGTGTTCTACACGCAGGTGTTCCGCGACAACTTCTTCCACGCCGACGCCCACGCCGGCAACATCTGGGTGGACCTGGACCCGGCGCGCAAGGACAACCCGCGCTACATCGCCATCGACTTCGGCATCGTCGGCCAGCTGACGCGCCGCGACCAGTACTACCTGGCCGAAAACTTCATGGCCATCTTCCAGCGCGACTACCGCCGCATCGCCGAGCTGCACGTCGAAGCCGGCTGGATGCCGGCGACGGTGCGCATCGACGAACTCGAGGCGGCCACGCGCGCGGTCTGCGAGCCCTACTTCACCCGGCCGCTGAGCGAGATTTCGCTGGGCGAGGTGCTGGTGAAACTGTTCAAGACCGCCCAGCGCTACGAACTGACCCTGCAGCCGCAGCTGATCCTGCTGCAGAAAACCCTGCTCAACATCGAAGGCGTGGGCCGGCTGCTCGATCCCAAGCTCGACATCTGGGCCGAGGCGCGGCCGGTGCTGGAAAAGATCCTGCGCGAACGCTACAGCCCGGCGACCCTGGGCAACGAGTTCCGCAAGCGCCTGCCCGAACTGATAACCCACGCGCCGGACATGCCGCGCCTGGTGCACGAATTCCTGTCCCAGAGCGTGCGCGGCGAACATTCCCTGCGCATGCGCAGCGAAGACCTGGCCGAACTGGCGCGCATCTCCCGCGCCGGCCAGCGCCAGACCGTCTACGCGATCCTCGGCACCGGCCTGATGATCGTCGCGGCGGTGCTGTACGCGCTGGAAGCCGGCGGCCCGCAGTTCTGGGGCATCCCGGCCGCCGCCGGCATCGCCGGCCTCGGCGCCTTCGGCGCCTTCCTGGCAGCCTGGCCGCGCCGGTGAGCGAGCAAAACGTAGGGCTGCCGGTCGTCTACGCCGACGACCAGCTCGCGGTGGTCAACAAACCCGCCGGCCTGATGGTCCACGACAGCAAGCTGGCGCGCGGCGAAACCGATTTCGCCGCCGACCGGCTGCGCGAACAGTTCGGCCGGCCGATTTTCCTGGTGCACCGGCTCGACCGCGCCACCAGCGGCTGCCTGCTGCTGGCCTTTGATCGCGATACCGCATCGGCCCTGGGCCGCAGCCTGATGGCCGAACATTTCCGCAAGGACTACCTGGCCGTCTGCCGCGGCTGGCCGGAGCCGCCCGAGGGCGTGATCGACCATGCCCTCGACGGCGGCCCGGGCAAGCCGGTGAAGAAGCCCGCGATCACCGAATACCGCACCCTGGCCACCACCGAAGTGGACTGGCCCAGCCAGCAGTTTCCGAGTTCACGCTACGCGCTGCTTTGCTGCAGCCCGCGCACCGGTCGTTTCCGGCAGATCCGGCGCCACCTCAAGCACGTGCACCACCACCTGGTGGGCGACACCAGCCACGGCGACGGCCGCCACAACCTGGCCTTCCGCATGCGCGGCGTGCACCGCATGCTGCTGCACGCCTGGCGACTGGAGTTCCCGCACCCGGCCGATGGCGCGCGGCGGGAAGTGGTGGCGCCGCCGGATGCGGAGTTCGGCAAGGCCCTGGCGCTGCTGGGCCTGCCCGCGCCATGACCGCTGGCCCATGTTCGCTTCACAATTCGCTGGCATCGTGTGCCACACAGTCGCCTGCCACCAGACGAGACCCCCCCATGCGTCCGATCCTGCTTTCCTGCGCCATCCTGCTTTCCCTTGCCGCCGCGCCCATGGCGCTGGCGCAGACGGCCGACGACGCCGGCGAGCGGCGCATCATGTCGTCCGCGGCCTTCCTGTCCGGGCACCCGGACCTGCGCTACCGGCTGTCGGGCCTGGCCAATTTCCGCAAGGGCCACTACGACGAGGCGATGATCCACTTCCGCCGCGCCGCGCGTCATTCCGACAAACCCTCGCAGGGCATGATCGGCGAGATGTACTGGGAAGGCACCGGTGTCGCCCAGGATAAGGCCCTGGGCTACGTGTGGATGGACCTGGCCGCCGAACGCGCCTACCCGCTGATGCTGGCCAAGCGCGAGCGTTACTGGAACGAGCTCGACGCCGAAGGCCGCGCCCGCGCGCTGGAAATCGGCCCCCGCCTGTATGCCGAGTACGGCGACGAGGTCGCCAAGGTGCGGCTTGAACGCGAACTGCGTTTCGCCAAGCGCAACACCACCGGCAGTCGCGTCGGTTCGGTCGGCGCGCTCACTATCGTCATCCCCACGCCCAGCGGCACCGAAGTGGTGGACGGCTCGGCCTTCTACGACGAAAAGTTCTGGGACATCGACCAGTACACGCAGTGGCAGGACACCGACTGGAAGCAGCACGCCGAAGGCACCGTGGACGTGGGCGAGATCACCGACCTGGGCGAGCCGATGCCCGGGGAAGGCGAGGAAGAGTAAATCCGACGGGCAGGCCCGGGGCCGGACACGGGCGGCGGGGCCGGCGATAATGGCGCCTCGCCCCACCGCCGGACCCGACCTTGGCCAAGCTCTACTTCTACTACTCGGCGATGAACGCCGGTAAGACCACGACGCTGCTGCAAAGCGCGCACAACTACCACGAGCGCGGCATGCGCACGCTGCTGCTCACCCCGAAGCTGGACAACCGCGCCGGCGAAGGCCTGGTGGCCTCGCGCATCGGGCTCAAGGCCCGCGGCACCGTGTTCGAGCGCGACGACGACCTGCTGGCGATCGCCCGCGAAGACATCGCCGCGCGCGGCGAACTGCACTGCGTGCTGGTGGACGAAGCCCAGTTCCTGTCCAAGCGCCAGGTCTGGCAGCTCACCGAAATCGTCGACCGGCTCGACGTGCCGGTGCTGGCCTACGGCCTGCGCACCGACTTCCGCGGCGAACTGTTCGAAGGCAGTCAGTACCTGCTGGCCTGGGCCGACAACCTGGTCGAGATCAAGACCATCTGCCACACCGGCCGCAAGGCCATCATGGTGGTGCGCGTGGACGAACACGGCCGCGCGATCACCGACGGCCCGCAGGTCGAGATCGGCGGCAACGAACGTTACGTGTCGGTCAGCCGCGGCGAGTTCAAGAAAGTGATGGCCGGCGAGGGTTACATCGACCTGCAGCAGCCGCGCCTGCCCCTGGGCACGCCCGACTGATCAGCTGCCGCAGCTGGGCGCCAGCGCCGCCAGGTCGCGCCTGAGCCGCTGCCGCTCGGGCATCTGCGCCGCCTGCAGCTGCAGGGTTTGCGCCACCTGCACGCGGCCCTGGCCCAGCCGCCCGGCGCGGCAGTGCAGTTCGGCCTGGAGCAGTTCCAGCGGCCAGGCCGACAGCCGGGCCACGGCCGGATGGGCGCGGGCCTGGGTGCGCAGGCTGGCCAGCTGCGCTTCGGCGTCGTCGGGACGGCCCTGCTGAAGCGCCAGGCGGGCCTGGGCCAGGCTGACCCGGGCCTGGGCGTCGACATCGGCCTGGTCCAGGCGTTCGCCGGCTTCGTCCAGCAGGCGGCGTGCCTCCTGCGGATTGCCGCCCGCCTGCGCCAGCTCGGCCAGCAGCACGCGGGCGCGGCTGGCCAGGGTGCGGTCGCGGCTGCGGGAAAGCTGCAGGCATTCTTCGGCCAGGCTGCGGGCGTTTTCGCGCAGGTCGCGGGCCTGGCGCACGCGGGCCAGGTCGCACAGCACCGACACGTGGTGAACCAGCAGGTTGCCGCGCCGGCGCAGCTGCAGGCTGCGCTGCAGGGCTTCGTCGGCTTCGTCGTGGCGGTCCTGTTCCCAGGCCACGCGGCCGAGCTGGTGCCAGGACGCGGCGACTTCCGGATGGTCGGGCCCGAAGCGCGACAGCAGCCGGTCGTGGGCCGAGCGCAGCAGCTGGTGGGCTTCGGCCAGCTTGCCCACGTCCATCAGCAGTTCGCCCAGCGGGCGCTGCACGCCGGTGGTCAGCGGGTGGTTAAGGCCGAAACGGTCGAGCGTGATCTGCAGGGCCTGCCGGTAGGACGATTCGCCTTCGACCAGGTCGCCCTGCGCGACCTGGTAGCGGCCGAGCTCGCGCCAGACCTCGACGCCGAGCGTATTGCGGTCGCCGCCGGCTTCGCGCAGCAGGCCCAGGGACTCGCGCAGCCCGCGCACCGCCTCCTCGTAGCGGCCCTCGTCGGCCAGCAGGCCGGCGAGGTCGGCGCGGCTTTCGGCCTGCAGCACCTTGCTTTCGTCGCCCTGGTTGCGAAGCGCCAGCGCGCGTCCGAACAGGTCGCGCGCCACTTCGCGGCCGCCCAGTTCGCGGTGGCAGCGGCCCAGCTGCGACAGGAATTCGGCCGACGCGCGCGGAGCGGCGGCGGCCTGCTGCTGGGCCACCGGCAGCCAGGGCACCAGCGCCCGCACGCAGGTTTCCGGCTGGCCCAGGCTGCGCAGGCTGCGGCCACGCAGGGCCGCCGATTCCACGCCCAACCGGGCCGGCACCGAGCCCGACAGCGTGCCCAGGATGTCAGCCTGGCGGTCGAGCAGTTCCAGCGCCTGGCGGTCGTCGCCCAGGCCCTGGCGCAGGCGTGCCACCAGGCCCAGCAGTTCGGCGCGGGCCTGGGGCTGGCTGCGCAGTTCGGTGTCGGCGCGGCGTACGCCGGCGTCGAGCAGGGTGCGGGCATCGAGGCCACCGTCGCCGGCCTGTTCGGTGTCTTCGAACAGCGCGATCACGAAGTCCTGCATCGCCTGGGCGCGCCCGGCTTCCTGCAGCGCCACGCGCGTCTGCCAGGCCATGAAGGCGACCGCGCCCAGCATCAGCGCCGTGAACAGGCTGCCGACCACGATCGCGACCGAGTTGCGCCGGGCGAACTTGAAGCTGCGGTAGCCCAGGCTTTGCGGCCGGGCCTGCACGGGCTCGCCGTCCAGGTGCCGGCGCAGGTCCTGGGCCAGGGCTTCGACCGAGACGTAGCGGTCTTCCGGCGCCTTGGCCAGGGCCTTGCACAGGATGTTGTCGAGGTCGCCGGACAGTTCGCGCGACAGCCGGCGCGGGTGCGGCTCGTCCTGTTCGCGCGCCAGCCGGTAGGCGGCCACCGAGGGCCGCACCGGATCGGCGGTCAGGATCGCTTCCTCCCAGGCGGCGTCCGTGCCGCGCGCGGGGTCGTAGGGTTTGCGGCCGACCAGTAGTTCGTAAAGCACCACGCCCAGCGCGTAAACGTCGGTCATGGTGGTGATGACGCCGTTGCGCAGCTGTTCGGGCGCGGCGTAGTACAGGGTGAAGGCGCGCGTGCCGGTGCCGGTGATCTCCGGGCTGCCGTCCTGCGGTTCGTCGAGCAGCTTGGCGATGCCGAAGTCGAGCAGGCAGACCTCGCCGGCCGGCGTCACCATGATGTTGGAAGGCTTCAGGTCGCGGTGCACCACCAGGTTGGCGTGGGCGTGGCTGACCGCGGCGCAGACCTGCAGGAACAAGCGCAGCCGCTGCTGCATCGGCAGCGACAGCTGCTGGGCGTACTGAGTGATCGGCTGGCCCTGCACGTAGTCCAGCGCCAGGTAGGGCTGGCCGTCGCTGCTGACGCCGGCATCGAGCAGGCGGGCGATGTGGGCGTGGCCAAGCCGCGCCAGGATCTGGCGTTCGCGGGTGAACCGCTGGCGCAGGCCGGCGTCGCCCAGGCCCGGGCGCAGCAGTTTCACCGCCACGCGGCGCTGGTACAGGCCGTCGGCGCGCGTGGCCAGCCAGACCTGGCCCATGCCGCCTTCGCCGAGCGGGCGCTCGAGTTTGTAGGGACCTATCTGCTGGCCGGGCTGGGGCGAGAACAGCGACGCGTCCACGACCGATTCGGCCAGGAAGTCGGGCCGGTCTTCTTCCAGGGCGATCAGCTTGCGCAGTTCTTCGGCCAGCGGCGGATCGACGTTCTCGATCTCGGCCAGGCGGCGCGCGCGCGCGGGCGGTTCGAGCTCGATAAGTTCGTCGAGCAGCACCGACAGCGTGGACCAGTGTTCGGTGTCCACCGCGAAGGGGTCCTTGTCAGCCTTGAAGCGCCGCCAGCAGGAACATGCGGGCCTTCTGCCAGTCGCGGCGCACGCTGCGTTCGGAGCGCTTGAGCAGGCCGGCGATCTCGGTTTCCGACAGGCCGGCGAAATAGCGCATCTCGACCACCTGGGCCAGGCGCGGGTCGAGGTCGTTGAGCTTGTTCAGCGCGACGTCCAGGCCCAGCATTTCTTCGTCCAGGCGCATGCCGCCGCCGGCGTCCTCGGGCAGGTCGGTGACCCGGTGCAGGTCGCCGCCGCGCTTCACCGCCATGCGCTGGCGGGCGTAATCGACCACGACCGAACGCATGGCGCTGGCGGCGTAGGCGAAGAAATGGGCGCGGTCTTCGAACTCGGCTTCGGCGCGGCCGGCCAGCTTGAGGTAGGCCTCGTGCACCAGCGCGGTGGTGTCGAGCGTATGGCCATGCTGCTGGCCGCCCAGCTGGCGCCGGGCCATGCCGTGCAGTTCACGGTAGAGCGTTGCCAGCACCCGGTCGAGCGCGGACTTGTCGCCGGCACGGGCAGCGCTCAACCACTGGGTGATTTCGGCAATCTCGTTCATGTCTCCCCGGGGCCCGTCTGCGCGGGCTGGGGACACTATAAATGAACATGCCGCCTACCGCTGGCAGCCCGGGCACCAGGCCGTGGCGCGGTTGGCCATGCGGCCGTCGCGCAGGGTCCGGCCGCAGCGCTTGCAGGCCTCGCCTTCACGTCCGTACACGAACAGTTCCTGTTCGAAATAGCCCGGCGCCCCGTCGGCGTTGAGGAAGTCGCGCAGCGTGGTGCCACCCCGGGTGATGGCGTGGGCCAGGATGGCCTTCACGGCCTCGGCCAGGCGCCGGTAGCGGTCGCGGCTGATGCCGCCGGCGGCCCGGCCCGGGGCGATGCCGGCGCGGAACAGGCTCTCGGCCGCATAGATGTTGCCCACGCCCACCACCACCGCCTGGTCCATCAGGAAGGTTTTCACCGGGGCCTTGCGGCCTCGGCTGAGCGTGAACAGGTAATCGCCGTCGAAGGCCTCCGACAGCGGTTCCGGCCCCAGGTGGGCCAGCAGGTCGTGGGTTTCACCGGCCGGCTGCCAGAGCAGGCAGCCAAAACGCCGCGGGTCGGTGAAACGCAGCACCCGGCCCGAATCCAGGGCCAGGTCGACGTGGTCGTGCGCCGCCACCGGCGTGCGCGCCGGCAGCACCCGCAGCATGCCCGACATGCCCAGGTGCAGCAGGGCGCTGCCGGGCGCGGTGTCGAGCAGCAGGTATTTGGCGCGCCGGCGCACGCCCAGCACGCGCTGGCCGGGCAGTTCGCGCGCTACTTCGGGTGGAATGGGCCAGCGCAGGTCGGGCCGGCGCAGCACCACGCCGGTGATGCGCCGGCCTTCCAGGTGCGGGGCCAGGCCGCGCCGGGTGGTCTCGACTTCGGGCAATTCGGGCATGGCCGAAGTTTGGCAGAGCCGGCAAGTGCACGCGTCAATTGCGGCGGCGGGCCACGGAGGCATAGCCTTGGCCGATGCGCCCTGCCTTCCCCCTCACGACCGCCTGCCTGTTCCTGGGCCTGGCGCTGCTTTCGTTGCCGGCCGTGGCGACGCCCCCGTCGGGCCCGGTTGATACGGTGCGCTCGGCGCTCGACAGCCTGGCCGACCCCCAGCGCCAGGCCGCCAGCGACAATCTGGATGCCGCCGCGCAGGCCGCCGAAGAAACGGCGCGCCTGCGCAAGGAGCTGGCGACCCTGGAAGCCGACATCGCCGCCGCGCCCGAGCGCGCGCGCCGCTTCGAGCGCCAGCTCCAGGCTTCGCCGCGCCAGGCCCTGGCCGCCTGGCGGGACAGCCAGCCGGCCCGCGCCGACATCGAGGTGCTTGAAGGCCTGCTGGAAAACGAACGCCGCGAGGCCGAAGCGCTGGGTGCCCGCATCGCCCGCCTCACCGCCGACCTGGGCGCCGCACTGTCGCCCGACGCGGGCGCCCGCGCCAGCCTCGAGGAACTGCAAAGCCGCCGGGAAGAACTGTCGGCTTCGGTGGTGGCAAGTGAAGGCGAACCCGCCGCACTGACCGAATCGCGCCGGCTCCGGCAGGCCGCCGAACTCGAACGCATCGAAGCCGAACTGGCGCTTCGCGAGGCCCGCGAAACCTCCGCCGCCGTGCGCCAGCGAGCCCAGGAGCTGGAGCTGCGCGTGCTGCGCCAGCGCCTGGCCCAGCACGAACCGCGCCTGCTGTTCCTGCAGCAGCGCATCCGCGACCAGTCCCGCGCCAGCCTGCAGGCCGTGGTGGAAGACGTGCATGCCCGCGCCAGCGCCCTGCCGCCCGGCGACCCGGTGCTGGCCGAAGCCGCGGCCACCAATCTCGCGCTGGCCGGCGACCTGCTGGCCGCCAACGAACAGCTGGCCGAATACCGCCAGCGCCTGGCTGCCGGCGAACAGGACCTCGCCGCCGACCGCGCCGCCCTGCGCGACAGCCGCACCCGGCTGGAGCTGGGCGGCAACAGCGAACAGGTGGGCACCTGGCTGTGGGCGGTCATGCGCCAGCTTGAATTCGCCGACGTCCTGCAGGACCGCCTGGCCGACACCCGCCAGTCCCTGGCCGACACCCGCCTTCGCCTGATCGCCCTGGACGAACGCCAGCGCAACCTGGCCGACGTGTCGGCCCAGGCCGATGAGCTGCGCACCGCCGCGGCCGGCCGCGACGACGACACCGGCCTGGTTGTCGCGGACGGTGAAACCGACCCGCTCGAGACCTGGCTCGAAGGGCGCCAGGACCTGGCCGCCCGGCTCGAACCCATGCTGTGGCGCCAGGCCGCCACGCTCGAACAAACCGAACGCGTGCTGCAGGCGCGCCTGAAGACCACCAGCGAACTGCGCCAGCTGCTCGACCGCCACCTGCTGTGGATCCGCAGCCACGCGCCGGTCGACCTGGCCTGGTTCGGGCGCTGGCCAGCGGCGGTGACGGACCTGGTGAAGCCGGAGCGTTTCGCCACCACCGGCCGGCTGCTGGCGCGTTCGATCGCCGAGCGTCCGGCGGTGTTCGCGCTGGCGGTGATGGCGGTGCTGCTGCTGGCCCTGCTGCGCCGACGCGCCCGCGGGCGCATCGAAGCCCTGGGGCAGGGCCTGCGCGATGTTCGCCAGGACCGCTACCGGCGCACCCTGGAAAGCCTGGCCTGGACGTTCGTCGCGGCCCTTCCCGGCGCCGCGGCGCTGTGGCTGGGCGGCGAACTGCTGCAGGACGTGGGCGAGCGCGGGAAATACAGCGACTCCCTGGGCCAGGCGCTGCAAGCCATGGCGCTGCCGGCGCTAACCTTGTCGTTCCTGGACTGGCTGGTGCGCGACCGCGGCCTGGCCCACGCCCACTTCCGCTGGACCCGCCAGCGCCGCGAAGCCCTGCAGGCCTGGCTGCCGGCGCTCAAGGCGGTGCTGCTGCCGCTGTATTTCGTGGTCGCGCTGGCCTTCATCCGCGACCAGGACATCGCCATCGACGTGCCGGCCCGCCTGGCCCTGGTCATCGCCGGCGTGTTTTCGGCGGTCTGCCTGGCCTGGCTGCTGGGGCCCGACCGCATTCGCCACGCCCGTGGCGAAAGTCCCGAGCCGTCCAATTTCCGCCGGGTGCTGCGTGTCGTGCTGCCGGCCGGTCTGGCCGCCGGCGCCGTGCTGGCGCTGCAGGGTTATGTGTACTCCACGGCCATCGTGCTTGACGCCCAGTTCGCCAGCGTCGGCGTGTTCATCGCGGTGGCAGTGCTGCACGGCCTGCTGGCACGCTGGTTCGCGCTTGGCGAACGCCGCCTGGCGCTGCGCCGTCAGGAACTCAAGCGCGAGGCCGAGGCCCAGGCGCGTGCCGAAGGCACCACGCCCGAGGAAGGCGGCGGCGAAGCGATCCCCGTGGACTTCGACGAAGACCTGGCGCTGGACAAGGTCAACGCCCAGACCCGCCGCCTGCTGCGCGCGATGAAACTGGTGATGCTGGCCGCCGGCCTGGTCTGGGTGTGGGCGGACGTGCTGCCGGCCTTCGCCCGCCTGGACGAAGTGGTGCTCTGGTCGGTGGCGCAGGCTTCCGCCGACGGCGGCGACACCGTCATTCCCATCACCCTGATGGCGGCACTGCTGGGCGTGCTGGCGCTGGCGCTGACCGTGGTCGCCGCGCGCAATCTGCCGGGCCTGCTGGAAATCGGCCTGCTGTCGAAGGTGAACATGGACGCGGCCTCGCGCTACGCCATCACCAGCGTGTCGCGCTACGCGATCGTGCTGGTCGGCATCATCGTCGGACTGGGCCTGCTGGGCCTGCGCTGGGGCCAGCTGCAGTGGCTGGCGGCGGCGCTGACGGTGGGCCTGGGCTTCGGCCTGCAGGAAATCTTCGCCAACTTCGTATCGGGCCTGATCCTGCTGTTCGAGCGGCCGTTCCGCGTGGGCGACGTGATCACCGTCAACAACCTCGACGGTACCGTTACCCGCATCCGCACCCGCGCCACCACCATCCTTGATTTCGACAACAAGGAAATCGTGGTCCCGAACAAGACCTTCATCACCGGCCAGTTGGTGAACTGGACCCTGAGCGATGAAACCACCCGCATCGTGGTCAAGGTGGGCGTGGACTACGGCACCGACCCGGCCCTGGTGCACCGCCTGCTGATGCAGGCAGCAACCGAGAACCCGCGGGTCCTGGAGACGCCGCCGCCGCGCAGCTGGCTGCTGGAGTTCGGCGCCAACTCCCTGGATTTCGAGCTGCGCGTGTTCGTGGGCGGCATCATCGACCGGCTGGCGGTGCGCAACGAGCTGAACGTGCGCCTGGTCGAGCTGTTCGCGGAAAACGACGTCGGCTTCGCCTTCCCGCAGCTGGACGTGCCGGCCGCGCCGCCGGCGCCCGGTGCCGGGCCGGAAGCCGGGCCCGGCCCGCAGCTCGACGCCAGGGGCTGAACGCGGGGCTGAACCCGCGGTTCAGCCCCGCGCCCTTGCAGGCTTTCCGGGGCGCCCCCATACCAAGGGGAAGGGTGACGGCGCCGCTTCCGGCGGGCATCATCGTCCTGTAGCAAGGCCCACGACCGTTCCCTGGAGTTTCCGATGTCCCCCGAGTTCTTCGACTGGCTGGCCCGCGGCTTCACGCAGGCGAGCTATTGGCAGATGGCCGGTTATTTCCTGGTGGTGACCCAGCTCACCATCATGACGACCACCCTCTACCTGCACCGCAGCGCCGCCCATCGCGGCGTGGACTTCCATCCGGTGCTCACGCACTTCTTCCGCTTCTGGGCCTGGCTGACCACCGCCATGGTCACCAAGGAGTGGACGGCCGTGCACCGCAAGCACCACGCCAAGTGCGAAACCGCGGAAGACCCGCACAGCCCGCGTTTCCAGGGCATCAACAAGGTGCTGTGGCGCGGCGTCGAGCTTTACCAGGAAGCGCGCCTGGACAAGGACATGCTGGAAAAGTACGGCAAGGGGTCGCCGGACGACTGGGTCGAACGCAAGCTTTACACCGCGCACCCGTCCTGGGGCCCGAGCCTGATGCTGTTCATCAACATCGCGCTGTTCGGCATCCCGGGCATCGCGATCTGGGCGCTGCAGATGGCCTGGATCCCGTTCTGGGCCGCCGGCGTCATCAACGGCCTGGGTCACTGGTGGGGCTACCGCAACTTCGACACCGCCGACACCGCGACCAACCTCACCCCGTGGGCGTTCTGGGTGGGTGGCGAAGAGTTGCACAACAACCACCACGCCTTCCCGAGCTCGGCCAAGTTCGCGCTGCGCAAGTATGAATTCGACATCGGCTGGACCGTGATCCGCGGCCTGCAGGCCGTCGGCCTGGCCAAGGTGCTGCGCGTCGCCCCGGAGCTGGACGTTCGCCCGAACATCCAGGTGCCCGACGCCGACACGATGCGCGCGATGATGGCGCACCGCTGGCAGGTCGCCACCGACTACTACAAGCTGGTGCTCAAGCCGCACCTGCAGGCCGAGGCTGCCGACCTGCCGGGTCGCCTGCGCCGCGCCTTCCGCAGCGATGGCAAGTGGCTCAGCGAAGAAAAGCGCGAGCGCTTCAACGCCTGGGTCGCCGAACGCCCGAACACCCAGCGCCTGCTCGACTTCCGCCAGCGCCTGCTGGCGATCTACGAACTGCGCAGCGCCGAAGCCGAGGCAAAGATGGTCGCCCTGCGCGCCTGGTGCGCCGAAGCCGAAGCCTCGGGCATCCGCCAGCTCGAAGAGTTCTCGCAGCGCCTGAAGGGTTATTCGATGGTGCCCGCGCGCGCCTGACCCAACAGGCACTGATCCATCCGCATGGCCCGCTTCGGCGGGCCTTGCTTTCTGAACTGCCACCATGACCGACCTTCCCGAAACCCCGCCTACCGGCGACCCCGCCCTGATCGAGCGCCTGCGCGCCGCCGCCGAACTGCTCGATGCCGTGGCGGCCGACCGCGCCGCCTTCGAGGCCCTGCCGGTGGAAGAACAGAAGCGCCTGAAAGCGGCGGTGAACCGTTTCCACAACCCCGACCCGATCGACCATCGCACGCGCCGCCGCGAGGCCAGGCGCGCGGTGGTCAAGGAGCGCAACGCCCACGACGATGCGGTGCTTGCCGCCACCGGCATCCGCGAGCTGCGCAGCAAGCCGGTGTTCCAGACGCCGAACTATTTCCCGCCCTCCAAGGCGCCGGTGGACCACATCACCGACGACCCGGCGCGCGAGACGATCGAGCCGCAGCACTGTTACGTGTGCAAGGAAAAGTACACGCGCATCCACCACTTCTACGACCAGATGTGCCCGGCCTGCGCGGACTTCAATTTCCTCAAGCGCACCGAAACCGCGGACCTGACCGGCCGCGTCGCGCTGCTCACCGGCGGACGCGTCAAGATCGGCTACCAGGCCGGCCTGAAGCTGCTGCGCGCCGGCGCCTCGCTGATCGTCACAACGCGTTTCCCGCGCGATTCCGCGGCGCGTTACGCCCAGGAGCCGGATTTCGACGAGTGGGGCCATCGCCTGGAGGTCTTCGGCCTGGACCTGCGCCACACGCCCAGCGTCGAGGCTTTCTGCCAGACCCTGCTGGCCACGCGCGAGCGCCTGGACTTCATCATCAACAATGCCTGCCAGACCGTGCGCCGCCCGCCGGCGTTCTACGCGCACATGATCGCCGGCGAAACCGCCGCGCACGGCGACATGCCACAACACGTGCGCAAGCTGCTGGGCAGCTACGAGGGCCTGCGCGGTTACGACCTGGTGGCCGATGCCAATACGCTGGCGCACGACGCCGCGGCGCCCGGCCTGACCCGCGCCGCCGAACTGTCGCAGGTGCCGCTGCTGGCCGAAGAACTTCTGGGCCAGCAGCACCTGTTCCCGGAAGGCCGCCTGGACCAGGACCTGCAGCAGGTGGACCTGCGTGGCCGCAATTCCTGGCGCCTGCAGATGCACGAGGTGCCGTCGGTCGAGCTTCTGGAAGTGCAGTTGGTGAACGCCGTCGCGCCCTTCCTGATCAACGCGCGCCTGAAGCCCCTGATGCTGCGCACGCCCGAACGTGACAAGCACATCGTCAACGTCTCGGCGATGGAAGGGCAGTTCTACCGCAACTTCAAGACCACCCGGCACCCGCACACGAACATGGCCAAGGCCGCGCTGAACATGATGACGCGCACCTCGGCCGCCGACTACCACGGCGACGGCATCCACATGAACGCGGTGGATACGGGCTGGGTGACGGACGAAGATCCGCTGGAGATCGCCGAGCGCAAGACGCGCGAGGAACGTTTCCACCCGCCGCTGGACATCGTCGACGGTGCCGCGCGCATCGTCGACCCGATCATCGACGGCTTCAACACCGGCACCCACGTCTGGGGCCAGTTCCTCAAGGACTACCGCCCCACCGATTGGTAACGAGCGTTTGTAGGAGCGCCTTCAGGCGCGAATCTCCTGCCCTTGCCCTTGGCCTTGGCCGCAAGGCCAAGGGCATCGGGACTGAAGTCCCTCCCACAAGAGCCCGGAAAAGATTCGCGCCTGAAGGCGCTCCTACAGGGGGGTGTTGGCTGGCAGGACCAGCCAGCCCTGGCTGTAGAACAGCATGTACAGACCGATGCGCAGGCCCAGCAGGATGATGAAGGCGTACCAGCCCAGATGCGAATGCGGCACGAAGCGTCCGATGGTCGCGCGCAAGGGCGCCAGCACCGGCCACAGGGCCCAGGTGAACAGCCGGTAGACCGGGTTCTTCATCGGGTCGCCCGGAATCAGCAGGCGCAGCACGCCGCGGCCGATCAAGGTCCACATCAGCACCGCGATCACGTAGCTCAGCAGGGTATAGGTCGTCAGCATCGTCGGATTCTAATCAGTAAACGCCTGGTCACGAAAAAGGCGCCGGTGCGGGCTGCACCGGCGCCCGGGTTGCCGCGGCCTTCGGGGAGGAAGACCGCGGCGGCCACCATCACCTTGCGAGTTTCGGGTAACGCAGGTCCTCGACCATGTCCTTGGTTTCCTGCGACGGCTCGGCCGTCATCAGGCTGACCGCCCAGATGGTCAGGAAGCCCAGCGGGATACCGAAGATGCCGGCGGAAACGTCCTTGATGCCGAACCACGGCGTCATGCCCAGGAACTTCACGTTCACCAGGTAGAACAGCGTGAGCCCGAAGCCGACCAGCATGCCCGCCACCGCGCCGGCCTTGTTCGCCCGTTTCCAGAAGATGCCAAGCACCAGTGCGGGGAAGAACGAGGCCGCGGCTATCGAGAAGGCCCAGGCCACGATCGACAGGATCGTCGCCGGAGCATGCGAGGCCGCGTAGGCCGCGATCGCCGCCACGCCCAGCAGCAGGATGCGGGCAACGGTCAGGCGCTTCTTCGCCGTCGCGTTCGGGTTGACCATCTTGTAGTACACGTCGTGGGACAGCGCGTTGGAGATCGTCAGCAACAGGCCGTCGGCCGTCGACAGCGCCGCCGCCAGGCCGCCGGCGGCCACCAGGCCGGCAACGACATAGGGCAGGCCGGCGATCTCCGGGGTCGCCAGCACGATCGCGTCGGCGTTGAGCATCAGCTCCGCCAGCTGCAGGATGCCGTCGCCGTTGCCGTTGGCCACGCAGCCCTTGATCGTCGTCGCCGCATTGGTCGCGTCGCACACCGACACCAGGCCCACCTGCGTCCACGAAGCCACCCAGGCCGGGAGCGTGGCGATGGACTGCCCGATCACGTTGGAATAGACCTCGAGCTTCGCGAATGCCGCATACGCCGGCGCCGTGAAGTACAGCAGGAAGATGAAGAACAGCGACCAGCCCACCGACTTGCGGGCTTCCTTGACGCTGGGCGTGGTGAAGAAGCGCATCAGGATGTGCGGCAGCGCGGCCGTGCCCACCATCAGGCAGAAGGTGAGCGCCATGAAGTTGACGATGTCGTTCTTCACGAAGGGCGTGGCATGCCCCGCAGTGACGCCCAGCTGCTGCTCAAGCACGGTGATCTGCTGCAGCACCTCGCCATAGGCCAGCTGGGGCACCGGGTTGCCGGTAACCTTGATCGACAGCCAGACCACGGGCACCAGGTAGGCGATGATCAGCACGATGTACTGCGCCACCTGGGTCCAGGTGACCGCACGCATGCCGCCCAGCAGCGAACACACCAGTACGCCGATCAGGCCCACCCAGACGCCGGTGGCCAGGTCGATGCCCAGGAAGCGGCTGGTGATGATGCCGGCGCCGTAGATCTGCGCAATCACGTAGGTGAAGCTGGCCGTGATGGCGCAGATGATGCCGATGGTTCGCGGCAGGTTGCCGCCGTAACGCGTGCCCAGGAAGTCCGGGATGGTGTACTGGCCGAACTTGCGCAGGTAGGGCGCCAGGAACAGCGCCACCAGCACGTAGCCGCCGGTCCAGCCCATCACGAAGGCCAGGCCGTCATAACCTTGCGCGTACAGGGTGCCGGCCATGCCAATGAAGCTGGCCGCCGACATCCAGTCGGCGCCGGTGGCCATGCCGTTGTAAAGGGCGGGCACGCGGCGACCGGCGACGTAATACTCGTCGGTCTCCGCGGTGCGGCTCATGATGCCGATCATCGCGTACAGGCCGATGGTCGCCGCCATGAACACGTAGCCAATCCAGGCATTGGGCATGCCCAGCTGTTCGCCGATGGCAAGCGCCACCACGAACGCGAGGAAGCCGCCCGTGTACATGCCATAGATCTTGGGAAGCCGGCTTACGAAGTCTCCGGACATGGGTCAGCCCTCCTCGGCCACGCCGAACTCGCGATCCAGCCGGTTCATGTACCAGGCATAGAAGACGATCAGCGCCACGTAAACGATCAATGCTCCCTGCGCGCCCATGTAGAAGGCGAACGGGAAACCCAGGAAGGTGAACTGATTCAGCGGGACTGCGAAAAAGATCACCACGTAGGTAACGACGAACCAGATCGACAGCAGGATTGCCGTGACCCGGAGGGTGCGGCGCCAGTACTCCTGGCGCCGTTCTTCGGTGACTGGATTGCTCATGGTCTTTGCCTCCCGGCGCAGGGTCAGAAGCTGTACTTGACGTGCATGTGCAGGCGGCGGATATCACCGTCGGCACCGCTCTCGAGTTCACGGTTGCCCCATATCAGCTCGGCGCCGATGTCGATCTTGGGCAGCGGCGAGTAGATGAGGTTGGCGTGGAAGGACCGCGCCGATTCGGTCAGCGCCAGGCCCGTCAGCAGCGGGTCGTTGTCGAACTGCGCCATCGAATAGAACACGTTGCCGCGCAGCTTCGGGCTGAAGGCATGGCGCCAGGCGATGAAGCCGCCGTAGCCGTCAAGGGCCTCGAGCGAGCCGTCGGCCGCCGTCATCGCGTCCGGGCCCAGGCCGAAGGCGAGGTAGCGACCCAGGCCGCTGCCGCCGCTGATCATGTAGCGGATGTCATCGTTGGCGCCGACGTTCCACTTGCCCGACACGCTGAGCGCGAAGGCGCTTTCGCTTTCGCTGCTGGTCGCGGTTTCGTACTTGAGCTGCCGCGCCAGGCCGGCCACGGTGAAGTGGCCCCAGCTGGCCCTGTGCATGTAGCGCAGGGTCAGGTCGGGCAACGAGTTGTCGTCGCTGGCGCCGCGGGCGCCGGTCAGGTGCGCGGCGTAGGTGGTTTCCGGGTTCTCCAGCGAGAACGACCATGGGCCGTTGGTGTATCGCAGCTGGGGCTGGCGCACGAAGATGGTGCCTTCGGTCGGGCCGACGAAATCCACGGCGTCCGGCAGCGCGCCCGCGTCCTGGAAGTTCGACCAGGTCTGGCCGGCCAGCCACTTGTCCCAGCTGACGTAGGCGTGGCGGATGGTCACGCCGTAGGTGTTGGTGGCGACCTCGTTGCCAAGCGCGCCGCCGAACAGGTCCATTTCCAGGTAGGCCTTGAGCTTGTGGCCGTCCAGGTCGGTGTCGGCGCCGAACCACAGGCGCGAGAACTGGATGTGCGAATCCAGGTCGGCACCGTCTTCGTCCACGCCGCCCACGGGAATCGTGCTGGGCACGTAGAACAGGCGGCCGGTGGAGCTGTCCGGGATCTCGCCGTCGCTGGTGGTGGTGTACATCGAGTCGAACTTGATGAATCCGCCGAAGCTGAAGCGCGTGCCCGGATTGGCGCCGGGCATGATCGTGCCGGCCTGGATCGGCTGGGCCGGCGGCGCGGGTTTGGCGGCTTCGGCGGCCTTCTGTGCATCGAGTTCGGCCTTCAGGCCCTGCACCATCTGTTCAAGCTGGGCGATGCGGGCTTCCAGATCCTGTGCGCCGGCGTCCTGCGCCAGCGCCTGTCCGGGCACGGCGATCGCCAGCAAGACGGCGAGCGCCAGCGCGGAACGCGCGTAACGTGTGTGTCGGTTCATCTTTCCCCTCCCGGAAATCCGAACGTTTGGCCCCAATGGCCCGCCGAGTCTGTGACGGCGTGCGGGGGCGGGCCATTCGCCATTGGTCTAAATCCGGGCTGCTTTAGACCAAGGTCTAATTGGGCGTCCGCCGGGCTGGCCCAGAATGACCGGCAGGCGAGTAATCTTGTTGAAGAACCACCGTGGCCACGCGCCGCAGGAGCCCCCATGTCCGAGCGAATCGTTCCCGTTCCCCCCGCCTTCGAAGCCAAGGCCAAGCTGCGCCGCGACGACTACGAACGTGGTTATGCCAATTCGGTGCGCGACCCGGAGGCCTACTGGCGCCGGCACGGCCAGCGCCTGCAGTGGAGCAAACCCTTCACGCAGGCCAAGGACACCAGCTTCGACGTCAAGGATTTCCACATCCGCTGGTTCGCCGACGGCGAGCTGAACGTCGCGGCCAACTGCCTTGACCGCCACCTGGCCGACCGCGGCGACAAGGTCGCCATCATCTGGGAGCCCGACGACCCCAAGGCGTCGCCGCGCCGCATCACCTACCGCGAACTGCATGCCCAGGTCTGCAAGCTGGCCAATGCGCTCCAGGCCCTGGGCGTGGTCAAGGGCGACCGCATCACCATCTACCTGCCGATGATCCCGGAAGCGGCGGTGGCCATGCTGGCCTGCGCGCGCATCGGCGCGATCCATTCGGTGGTGTTCGGCGGCTTTTCCCCCGATTCCATTGCCAACCGCATCGCCGATTGTTCCAGCAAGCTGGTGATCACCGCCGATGAAGGCCTGCGCGGCGGCAAGGCGATCCCGCTCAAGGCCAACGTCGACGAAGCACTGGCCAAGCCCGGCACCAACAGCGTCGAAACCGTGCTGGTGGTCCGCCACACCGGCGGCGGCGTGCCCATGCAGATGCCGCGCGACCGCTGGTACGACGCCGTGGTCGACGCCCAGCCGGCCACGCACGAGGCCCGGCCGATGAACGCCGAGGACCCGCTTTTCATCCTTTACACCTCGGGCAGCACCGGCAAACCCAAGGGCGTGCTGCACACCAGCGGCGGTTACCTGGTGTGGGCCAGCTACACCCATGAATGCGTATTCGACCTCAAGGAAGACGACGTCTTCTGGTGCACCGCCGACGTCGGCTGGGTCACCGGCCACAGCTACGTCGTCTACGGGCCGCTGGCCAATGGCGCCACTTCCGTGATGTTCGAGGGCGTGCCGACCTATCCCGACCCCGGCCGGTTCTGGGAGGTCTGCGACCGCCACCAGGTGACGATCTTCTACACCGCGCCCACCGCCATCCGCGCGCTCATGCGCGAGGGCGACGCGCCGGTGAAAAAACATTCGCGCAAATCCATCCGCCTGCTGGGCACGGTCGGCGAGCCGATCAATCCCGAGGCCTGGGAGTGGTACAACCGCGTCGTCGGCGAAGAGCGCTGCCCCATCGTCGACACCTGGTGGCAGACCGAAACCGGCGGCATCCTCATTTCGCCGCTGCCGGGCGCGATTCCCGCCAAACCCGGTTCGGCAACGCTGCCCTTCTTCGGCGTGCAGCCGGCGCTGGTGGATGCCGATGGCCGCGAGCTTCACGGCGCCACCGAAGGCAACCTGGTGCTGAAGGATTCCTGGCCGGGCCAGATGCGCACGGTGTACGGCGACCACCAGCGTTTCATCGACACCTATTTCAAGACCTACCCGGGCATGTATTTCACCGGCGACGGCTGCCGGCGC
>NZ_CAXBJS010000005.1:0-33871 GCF_963976025.1 uncultured Arenimonas sp. | reverse complement strand
CCGGGTCCGGGTGCGTGGACAACCATACCGGCGGCCGGTTGCCGCCGGTCGCGCGGATCATGTTTTCCCACACCGCTGGCGCGCCTTCCGGATTGAAACCCGCCAGCGCCATGTACCGCTGGCCCAGCACGTCCGCCTCGACTTCATGCTGGCGCGAGAATGGCAGCAGCACGCCTGCCTGCGCGCCAACGCCCAGCAGGCCCAGCAGCTGCTGCCGCTCGCCGCCGGTCGCCGCGTTCACCGCCTGCATCGCCGCTTCCGCCGCATAACGCTGCGACACCCGTTCGGCCGCATGGCGCGACACCATGTGGCCCATCTCGTGGCCGATCACCGCGGCCAGCTGGTCCTGGTTTGTTGCCACCTTGAACAGGCCGGTGTGCACGCCGACCTTGCCGCCCGGCAGCGCGAAGGCGTTCGGGCTGTCGTCCTGGATGACGATGATCTCCCAGGCCTGCTGGCGTTCGTGGGTCGGCAGCACCCGCACCAGTGCGTCGGCCACGCAGCGCACGTAGCGCGTCGCCGCCGGGTCGTTGGCCATCCGGCCGCTCGACTTGATCTGGTCGAAGGCCGTGGCGCCCATCCGGTCCATGGCCGAATCGTCGACCAGGATCAGCTGGCTTCGCCCGGTCGGGGTGGTGGCGCAGCCGGCAAGCAGGGCGAACAAAACCAGGGCGATCGGACGGCTCGGGCGGATGGCTCGCATGGTCGTTCTCCGGGGGGTGCAGGGGACCCATGATTCCGTTTACGCCCCTGGGTCGCAATACCGAAGCGGTTCAGGCGTTTGCGGCTGGTTTAGGGTACAATCTGCGCGCCTTCTTCGTGGTCCGTGGTGTGCCGGAATGCGAAGCTTCCCGAATACAACGGACTTCCCATGACCGACCCCACGAACGTGGCGCCGACCGCGCCCCTGCTTTTCAGCGATCTCGACCTCGGCGAGCCCCTGCTCAAGGCCCTGGCCGACGTCGGCTACGAGTCGCCTTCGCCCATCCAGGCCGCGACCATCCCCCACCTGCTGGCCGGCAAGGACGTGCTGGGCCAGGCCCAGACCGGCACCGGCAAGACCGCCGCCTTCGCCCTGCCCCTGCTGGCAAGGCTGGACCCGGCGGTGAACTCGCCCCAGGCCCTGGTGCTGTGCCCCACCCGCGAACTGGGCATCCAGGTCGCCGAGGCCTTCCAGAAGTACGCCGCCCACCTGCCCGGCTTCCGGGTGCTGCCGATCTACGGCGGCCAGGGTTATGGCCCGCAGCTGCAGGCCCTGCGCCGCGGCGTGCACGTCGTGGTCGGCACCCCCGGCCGCATCATCGACCACCTCGACAAGGGCTCGCTCGACCTCTCGCACCTGCGCACCCTGGTGCTGGACGAAGCCGACGAAATGCTGCGCATGGGCTTCATCGACGACGTCGAGGCCATCCTCAAGAAGATGCCGGCCGTGCGCCAGACGGCGCTGTTCTCGGCGACCATGCCGCACGCCATCCGCCGCATCGCCCAGACCTACCTCAAGGAACCGGTCGAAGTAACGATCGAGGCCAAGACCCGCACCGCCGACAACATCCGCCAGCGCAGCTGGGAAGTCAGCGGCATGCACAAGCTCGACGCGCTTACCCGCATCCTCGAAGCCGAACCCTTCGACGCCATGATCGTTTTCGCCCGCACCAAGCAGGCCACCGACGAACTGGCTGAAAAGCTGCAGGCGCGCGGTTTCTCCGCCGCCGCGATCAACGGCGACGTGGTGCAGGCCCAGCGCGAGCGCACCATCGCCCAGCTCAAGGACGGCAAGATCGACATCCTCGTCGCCACCGACGTGGCCGCCCGCGGCCTGGACGTGGACCGCATCAGCCACGTCGTCAACTACGACGTGCCCTACGACACCGAAAGTTACGTTCACCGCATCGGCCGCACCGGCCGCGCCGGTCGCAGCGGCGAGGCGATCCTGTTCATCGCCCCGCGCGATCGAACGAGCCACCCGCCAGCCGATCACGCCGATGGAGCTGCCGACCGTGGCCGCCGTCAACGACGTGCGCATCGCCAAGTTCAAGCAGCAGATCACCGATACGCTGGCCGCCGGCGAACTGGCCGAGTTCCGCAAGCTGATCGAAGACTACGAGCGCGAGATGAACGTGCCGGCCATCGAAATCGCCACCGCCCTGGCCAAGATGGCCCGCGGCGACGTGCCGCTGCTGATGCAGCCGCCGAAGTTCGAGGCCAAGAAGCGCGCCTTCGACCGCGACGTGCAGGACGCCACCGACCGCTACGCCAAGCCGGCCCGCTTCGAGCGCGGTGAGCGCGGTGAACGCCCGGAGCGCCCGGCCTTCGCCAAGAAGATTCGCGAACCGCGCACGCCTGACGAAGGCAAGGCCACCTTCCGCATCGAGGTCGGTTACGACCACGGCGTGAAGCCGGGCAACATCGTCGGCGCCATCGCCAACGAAGCCGGCCTGGACGCCAAGCACATCGGCCGCATCGAGATCTTCGAGGACCACACCCTGCTCGACCTGCCCGATGGCATGCCGGTGGACGTGATGACCCACCTCAAGACCGTCTGGTGCGCCGGCCAGCAGCTGCGCATCACCCGCGACGGCGAGCCGCCGGACACCGCCGGCAAGGTGCCGGGCAAGAAGCCCTTCGGCAAGAAGCCCTTTGGCGGCCCGAAGAAGGACTTCGGCGAGCGCAAGTCGTTCGGACCGAAGAAGTCCTTCGGCCCGAAAAAGCCGCACCGCAAGGGCCCCGCCCAGGACTGAGCCCGGTCAGGGCAAGGCAGGCAGGGACGGCATCGCGCCCAGCGTCTTTTCCAGCAGGGGAAGGTGCGGGCGCAGCAGCGCGGCGTTGTGCTTCGCCGCAGCCAGGGCGACCTCGTCGTCGGGGTCGGGCCCGCCGAAGGACGGCAGGCCCGGCAAGCCGGCCATGCCGGCCACGTCGGCGGCGCCGGGCACCGGCACCAGTTCGGTCATCGCGGCGAGCGACTGCCGGCGCACCCAGGCGTATTCCTGCCGCGACATGCCCACCTGGTTCACGCCCTTGGCCTGGGCGGCGCGCAGGCGCGAAAGCAGCGCCGACGACTCCCCGAACACATTGCCCAGGTCCTGCAGCGTGGGTTCGCGGGCGCCGCTGGCACGTTCGCCGGCCGCCGCCTGGGCCTGGCTGGCCAGGCGCGCCAGGTCGGGGCCCATCTCGGCCGCCACCACTTTCTGCACCTGCACGAAGGCCTCGACCTGGGCCGGCGTCATGCGTCCGTCCGCGGGCGGCGCGTAGGGCGACTGGTTGCTGATGTCGTTGCCCAGGTCGACGGCGCTGATCCAGGTCTTGGCGCCTTCCATGCCGGCGCTCCACATCGGCCTGAGCACGAACCACCAGGCCGCCACCGCGCCCAGCGCGAAAAGCAGCAGGACCACCAGGCACCCCACCAGGAACTTCTTCGCCGCCATGTCCGACTCCCCCGGCCTGGTTTTGCCGGCCTGGGCCCGAGGATAGTCGCGGGCGCACGTGAACGGCTAGAGTCCGCGCCATGGAACACGACGTACTGATCATCGGCGGGGGCGCCGCGGGCCTGATGTGCGCGCTGACCGCCGGGCGGCGGGGGCGCCGCGTGCGGGTGCTCGAACACGCCAACCGCTGCGGCAAGAAGATCCTGATGTCCGGCGGCGGGCGCTGCAATTTCACCAATACCGGCACCACGCCCGCCAACTTCCTGTCGGCCAACCCGCATTTCTGCAAGTCGGCGCTGGCGCGCTACCGGCCCGAACACTTCATCGCCATGGTCGATGCCCACGGCATCGCCTGGCACGAGAAGGAGCTGGGCCAGCTGTTCTGCGACGACTCGTCCAAGCAGATCGTCGCCATGCTGCTGGCCGAATGCGCCGAGGCCGGCGTGCTGGTCGACACGTCCTGCAGCGTCGAAACAATCAGCGCCGCGCCCGGCGGCGGATTCACGCTGCGCACCACCAAGGGCGCCATGGCGGCGCAATCGCTGGTGGTCGCGACCGGCGGACTTTCGATACCGAAGATGGGCGCCACCGGCTTTGGCTACGACATCGCGCGCCAGTTCGGCCACGCCGTGCTGCCCACGCGCGCCGGCCTGGTGCCGCTGACGCTCAGCGGAAAGCACCAGGAGCACTACGCCGACCTCGCGGGCGTGTCGGTGCATGTCTCGGCGCGCTGCGGCAAGGCGCGCTTCGACAACGCCATGCTGGTCACCCACCGCGGGCTCAGCGGCCCGGCGATCCTGCAGGTGTCCTCGTACTGGGAGCCGGGCAAGGAACTGCTGCTCGACCTGCTGCCCGAACACGACATCGAGGCCTGGCTGCTCGAACGCCAGCGCGAACAGCCGGCGGCGGAGCTGCGCACCGTGCTGGCCGACGTGTTCCCGAAACGATTCGCGCAGCGGCTGTGCGAGGTGTGGTTCACCAGCAAGCCGATGCGGCAGTACAGCCACGGCGAACTGCCGGCCATCGCCCGCCAGCTGGCGCACTGGCCGATCATCGCCAGCGGCACCGAGGGCTACCGCACCGCGGAAGTGACCCTGGGCGGCGTCGATACCGACGGCGTGTCCTCGAGCCGCATGGAATCAAACACCGTGCCCGGCCTGTTTTTCATCGGCGAAGTGCTCGACGTCACCGGCTGGCTGGGCGGCTACAACTTCCAGTGGGCCTGGGCCAGCGGACACGCCGCCGGCAGCGTCGCCTGATTGGCGCAATCGGCCCCCGTTTCGCGTTAAGTTGCCAATACCCCCGGAAAACAGGAGCTTGCCCATGCCCCGGAACACGCGCCGCGCCACGCTTCCCGCGCTCGCCCTGATCTGCCTGGCCACCGGCCTGGCACAGGCCCAGGAACCGGCCCAGGAGCAGGCCATCATCGTGCTCGACGCATCGGGTTCGATGTGGGGCCAGATCAACGGCAAGCCCAAGCTCGAGATAGCGCGCGAAACCCTGGCAACGGTGCTCAAGGACACGCCCGACACCATGGCGCTGGGCCTGATCGCCTACGGCCACCGCGAAAAGGGCAACTGCGACGACATCGAACTGGTGGTGCCCGTGCGCACCGGCAGCGCCGGCGACATCGCCGCCGCCGCGGCGAAGATGAAGTTCCTGGGCATGACCCCGCTCTCGGAATCGGTGGCCCGCGCCGCCCGCGAACTGCGCTTCACGGAACAAAAGGCCACGGTCATCCTGATCACCGATGGCCTGGAAACCTGCAAGGCCGACCCCTGCGCCCTGGGCAAGGAGCTGGAGGAATCGGGCGTGGATTTCACCGCCCACGTGGTCGGATTCGGGCTCAGCGCCGAAGAAGGCAAGCAGGTGGCCTGCCTGGCCGAGAACACCGGCGGCCGCTACATCGCCGCCAACGATGCCGACGGCCTGGCCGAGGCGCTGACGCAAACCGTGGTCGAGGCCCCGCCGGCGCCACCTGCGCCCGAAGCCACGCTGGAAGCCCCCGACAGTGCGCCCATTTCATCGCGCATCCTGGTCAGCTGGACCGGGCCGGCGCACCAGTACGACGACATCCAGGTGTTCGCACCCGACGAGCGCGGCGGCCGCGGCAAGGTCATCGACACCCAGCGCGTGCTTTCCGACAAGCGTGCCGACCAGAAGCAGGTGGAGCTGGTCGCGCCCGCCAAACCCGGCGACTACCTGCTGCGCTATTACCACGGCGCGCAGTCGAAGGTGATCGCCACGCGGCCGATCACCATCACCGACGCCGAGGTGGGCCTGGAAGGCCCCGGCGAAGTCAGCATCGCCAGCACCTTCGAGGTGACCTGGACCGGTCCGGGCGAGCAGTACGACGAAGTACAGGTCTGGGACCCGCGCGCGCGCGCCGGCCGCGGCGCCAGCGTCGACAACCAGCGCGTGCAGAGCGCCAGGGGCTTCGACCAGCGCCGGGTGACCCTGACCGCGCCGGCCACGCCCGGTGACTACGAACTGCGTTATTACAACGGCCACAACAGCGCCGTGCTGGCGACCGTGGCGCTGAAGGTGGTCGACGCCGAGGTGGCGCTGCAGGCCCCGGAAGAAGTGGACATGGCTTCAAGCTTCGTCGTCACCTGGACCGGCCCCGGCGCCCAGTACGACGAAGTGCAGGTCTGGGATCCGAAGGCGCGTTCCGGCAGCGGCAAGGCCATCGACAACCAGCGCGTGCGCAGCGCCAAGGGTTACGACCAGCGCCAGGTCACCCTGACCGCCCCGGCCTCGCCGGGCGACTATGAGCTTCGCTACTGGAACGGCGACAACAACAAGGCGCTGGCCGCGATCCCGCTGCGCGTGCTGGCCACCGAGGTGGCGCTTGATGCGCCCGCCTCCGTGCCGATGGCTTCCGACTTTTCCGTCACCTGGACGGGCCCGGGCGCCCAGTACGACGAAGTGCAGGTCTGGGACCCGCGCGCGCGCGCCGGCCGCGGCAAGGCCATCGACAACCAGCGTGTGCAAAGCGACAAGGGCTACGACCAGCGCCAGGTCAGTCTGACCGCGCCGGGCGCGCCCGGCGACTACACGCTTCGTTACTGGAACGGCGACAACTCTTCGCTGCTGCACGAGCAGCCGCTCAAGGTGACGGCCGTCGAAGTGGCGCTCGACCCACCGGCCAGCGCCCCGGCCGGCCAGTACGTCACCATCACCTGGACCGGCCCCGGCGCCCGCTACGACGAAATCCAGGTCTGGGACCCGGCCGCGCGCGCCGGCCGCGGCCAGTCGCTGGCCAACAAGCGGGTCCAGTCCGACAAGGGGTACGACCAGCGCCAGGTGACCATCAAGCTGCCCGATGTCCCCGGCAACTACGAGCTGCGCTACTGGAACGGCGACAACCAGCTGCTGCTGCACAGCCAGCCCTTCCGCGTCGAATGACTCCGGCGCCAGTCCCGCCCCCCGGGGCGGGGCTGGCTGCCACGGCCCGGCCTCGGGCATACTCCGGCATCACATACGCACCGGTATGGTGCGCCTGAAGCCCGACCCGAGAGCCCGCCATGCCCCACTACACCGCCCCGCTGCGCGACATGCAGTTCGTGCTGTTCGACCTGCTGCAGGCCGAAGCCGAACTCGCCGCACTGCCCCGCCACGCCGGCCTGGACCGCGAAACCATCGAAGCGGTGCTCGAGGAAGGCGCGAAATTCGCCAGCCAGGTCATCCAGCCGCTCAACCAGGTCGGCGACCGCGAAGGCTGCACCTGGCACGGCGACGGCGTGGTGACCGCGCCCCCGGGATTCAAGGAGGCCTACCGACAGTACGTGGACAACGGCTGGCCCTCGGTGTCCTGCGACCCGGACTGGGGCGGCCAGGGCCTGCCGACGCTGGTGAACAACCGCCTGTACGAGATGTGGAACTCGGCCAACCAGGCCTGGCTGATGTACGCCGGCCTGTCCCACAGCGCCTACGAATGCCTGATGGCCTTCGGCACCGAACAGCAGAAGCAGGTCTACCTGACCAAAATCGTCTCCGGCGAATGGACCGGCACCATGTGCCTGACCGAACCACACTGCGGCACCGACCTGGGCCTGCTCAAGACGAAGGCCGAACCGAACGGCGACGGCAGCTTCGCCCTGACCGGCACCAAGATCTTCATCAGCGCCGGCGAACACGACCTCGCCGAAAACATCCTGCACCTGGTGCTGGCCCGCCTGCCCGGCGCGCCCGCCGGCACCAAGGGCATCTCGCTGTTCCTGGTGCCCAAGTTCCTGCCCGATGCGAACGGCGCCGTCGGCGCACGCAACACCATCAAGGCCGGCTCGATCGAACACAAGATGGGAATCCACGGCAACGCCACCTGCGTGATGAACCTCGACGGGGCCACCGGCTGGCTGATCGGCGAAGCCAACAAGGGCCTGGCCGCGATGTTCGTGATGATGAACTCCGCGCGCCTGGGCGTGGGCATGCAGTCGCTGGGCCAGGCCGAGGTGGCCTACCAGAACGCCGCCGCCTATGCGAAGGACCGCCTGCAGGGTCGCGCCGCCACCGGTCCGGCCTCGCCGGACAAGCCGGCTGATTCGATCCTGGTGCATCCGGACGTGCGCCGCATGCTGCTTACTGCACGCGCCTGCAACGAAGGCGGCCGCGCCCTGGCCACCTGGACCGCGCTGCTGCTCGACCGCGAACACGACCATCCGGATCCGGCCGTGCGCGAGGAAGCCAGCGAACTGATGGCGCTGCTGACGCCGGTGGTGAAGGCCTTCCTTACCGACAACGGCTGGGAAACAGCGACCCTGTGCCAGCAGGTGCTGGGCGGCCACGGCTACATCAGCGAATGGGGCATGGACCAGTACGTGCGCGACGCACGCATCAACATGATCTACGAAGGCACCAACGGCATCCAGGCGCTGGACCTGCTGGGCCGCAAGGTGCTGATGGATGGCGGCCAGAAGTTCGGTCGTTTCGCCGCGCTGGTGCAGGCCTTCCTGAAGGAGAACGCCGGTCGCCCGGAGCTTGCCGAATTCACCGAGCCGCTGGCTAAGCTGCTGGCCGACACCGTCGCCCTGACCCAGGAGATCGGTGCGAAGGCCAAGGCCGACCCCAATGAAGTGGGCGCCGCGGCGGTGCCCTACCTGCGCATCACCGGCCACCTGTGTTTCGCCTGGCTGTGGGCGCGCATGGCGGCGCTGGCGAGCGGCAAGGACGATGACTTCCACACGGCGAAGGTCGCCACGGCGCGTTTTTACTTCGCCTGGCTGCTGCCCGAAGTCGAGCAGCGTTTCCGCGAAGCCCGCGCCGGTGCACCCAGCCTGATGGCCCTGCCCGCCGACGCCTTCTGAACCGCTACCTGCGCCAGAGCGCCTTCCAGCCTTCGGGGCCCAGCTTGCGCAGGGTCGCGATGTTGGTTTCGTAGATGCGGTCGGCGTCCGGGAAGGCCGCCACCGCCTTGTCGACGCTGTCCTCGCGCAGCAGGTGCAGGGTCGGGAACGGCGCCCGGTTGCTGAAGTTGGCCATGTCGTCGGGCGCACTCTCGGCGAACTGGTACTGCGGGTGGAAACTCGCCACCTGCAGCACGCCGTCGAGCTCGAGTTCTTCAACCGCGGCGTCGGCGATGTCCAGGAAGTCGTTGTAGTCCAGGAAATCGCGCAGCACATAGGGATGCACAAGCAACGTGGTCTCGATGTCGCCCGGCTCGGCCGAAGCCAGCAGCTGCAGTTCATGCAGCAGGTCGTCGAGCAGGCCTTCTTCGTCGGTGGCCTGGCTGACCACGTAGCGAATCTGCCGCTTGACGTGCACCGCCTTGGCGAAGGGGCACAGGTTGAGGCCGATCACGGCCTTTTCCAGCCATTCCTGGGTGGCCGCGACCACGGCTTCGTCGGTCAGCGGTTCATCGCCATGCATCGGATCGTGGCTCATCTTGTTACTCCCGGCGCCGCAGCGCGGCGGCCTTGCTCAGGTCATTCCACCAGTAACGCACGAACGAGCGCAGCATGCCGCGGTGCGGATCGATGCGCCGGCCGTCGGCAAGCCGTTCCATCTGCTGGTAGTACCAGCCCTGGGCGCCGAGCACGTTGACCATCTTCGCCAGCAACCACGGGCTGGCCGGCGAAAGGCGGCCGCGGGAGCGCAGGTGCAGGCGGTTTTCGAAAGCCGGCAAGGTGTCGATTTCGCGCGCCAGCAGCTGGCGGGCCACGTCCGGGTGCGTGCAGAAGGGCCGGGCGATGCCGATCAGGTCGGTGTCGCCGCTGGCCAGCGCCGCCTCCATGCCTTCGCGGCTGCGGAAGCCGCCGGTCACCATCAGCGGCATGCGCGCCACCCGCCGGATGGCGGCGGCGTAGTCGAGGAAATAGGCCTCGCGCACGCGGGTGCTGGGGCGTACCTGCACGGCGTCACCGTCGCGACCGGCGATGCCCAGCAGGCGCGGCTGTTCGTAGTTGCCGCCGGAGATCTCCAGCAGGTCCACCGCCTCGCCATTGAGCAGTTCCACCACGCCCAGGCAGTCGGCGTGGCTGAAGCCACCCTTGCGGAAGTCGTCGGAATTGAGCTTCACCGACACCGGGAAATCGGCGCCCACCGCCTTTCGTACCGCGCGCACGGTTTCGACCAGGAAACGCGCGCGGTTGTGCAGGGACCCACCCCAGGCGTCGGTGCGACGGTTGGTGACCGGCGACAGGAAGCTGCTCAGGAGGTATCCGTGCGCGCCATGCACCTGCACGCCGGTGAAGCCGCTGTCGCGTGCGATCACCGCGACGTCGGCGAAACGCTGCACCAGGGCCAGGATTTCGTCTTCGCGCAGCGCCCGCGGGCGGGCGTAGTTGCCCAGCAGGTCCAGCTGCACGTCCGAGGGGCCGACCGGTTCGCGGGTGACATAACGCGGCGACTGCCGGCCGGCGTGCGAAATCTGCATCCACAGCGCGTTGCCCGCCCGCGTACCGGCCCTGGCCCAGCTGCGAAGCCGTTCACGGGCGGCGGCGTCGACGCTGGGCGCGAAGCCGGGATCGATGGCGACATTGCCGGGGCGTTCGAGCACCCGGTGGTCGATCATCACGTTGCCGGTTATCAGCAGGCCGGCGCCGCCGGCGCTCCAGGCGCCGTAAAGCTGGTCGAGCCGGGGCGTGGCGCGCAGCCGCGAATCCCCCAGGCCTTCGGTCATCGCAGCCTTGCAAAGGCGGTTGCCGAGCGTCGTGCCGCAGGGCAGGCGCAGCGGCTGGGCCAGGGGATCGGACATCGGCGACTCCAGCAGGGGATCCGGTCGCCCACGATACTTCAAGCACCGGCGCGCGGCCGTGATGCCCTCTTCATGCCCCGAACCGCTACGCTTGCGCGAATCCCAAGGAGCCCGCCATGCATCCCCTGATCGGTCTGATCACCCTGCTCACCGTGTTGCTGCTGATGGTCCTGATGGCGCTGGTGGGCCGCGCCCGCGGCCAGCACAACGTCAAGGCGCCGGCCACCACCGGCCCGGAAGGTTTCGAACGGTGCTTCCGGGTGCAGATGAACACGCAGGAGTCAGCGCTGATGTTCCTGCCGGCCCTGTGGACCGCGGCTGCCTTCAGCCTGCCCTGGCTGGCGGCGGTCTTCGGCGCCGTCTGGCTGCTGGCCCGGGTCTGGTACGCGGCGGCCTACCTTGATCCCGCGAAGAGCCGCGCCGCGCCCTTCGCCCTGTCGGTGCTGGCCCTGCTCGCGCTGGTCGGGCAGGGCCTGTGGGGCCTGGGCTGGACGCTGGCCCTGGGCTGAAGCCCGCCCGGCCTCAGTGCTGGGCGGTCTTCACCAGCAGGTTCTTGGCCAGGGCGCCGTGGCCGCGGCCGACCAGCCGGGCCAGGTGCAGCATGGCGAAGAACAGCAGGCCGCCGGCCAGGATCACCAGGGCCGCCTGCCAGGGTGCGCCGATGTAGACGCCATCCCAGTCCATGCCCACGGGCAGGCCGAAGCTGCCCAGGATGGCGAACAGGCCGCCGACCACCAGGCCGACCGAAAGCGCCATGCCGGTCACGGTGACCGTGAAGTAGGCAATGCCCAGCGGCAGCATCAGCAGCTGGTAGAGCATGGTGCTCCAGGTGCGCGGGTCGGTGAACATGGCGCCGATGCGCTCGAGCCAGGGCTGGCCGCGGCCCTGGTACAGCGGCCGGCGCGGCATGCGTTCGCCCAGCAGCACCTCGACGATGCGGCCTTCCACCAGCGACAGCACGCGCACCAGGCCGATGAACAGGATCACCACCGGGATGCCGATGATCATCAGCGCCAGGCTGGCCGAAAGACTGAAGCCGGTGACCACGGCGGTGAAATAGACGATGCCCGTAGCCAGGGAAAGCAGCATGTAGAAAAGCGCCGTCCAGGCCCGGGTGTCGGTGACGACCCCGAAAAAACGACCGGTGGCGCTTTCGCGCGGCGGCGCCGGCGGCGTGCGCAGCGCCCGGGTCACCTGCACCTCGGTGTCGCGGTAGATGTCGGCCACCTCCTCGGGCGCGCCGTAGCTGGTGGCGACGCTGGCGATCACGTCCGCTTCCGCCATGCCGGGGTTGGCGGCCAGTTCCGAGCGCAGGTATTCCTCCGCGTCGTACAGGGCGTCCTGCACCAGGGCCGGGTCGGCGCCGCGCAGGGCTGCGCGCAGCTGGTCGAGGTAGTCGGGAATGGTTTTCGGGGTGGCGGCGGTCATCACAGGTTTCCTTCCAGCACGGAATCGACGGAGTCGCGGGTGGTGCGCCAGCTGCCGGTCCATTCCGACAGCGCCTGGCGGCCCAGCGTGGTGATGCGGTAATAGCGCCGCGGCGGGCCGCTGACCGAAGGCACCACGTGGCTTTCGGCCAGGCCGGCGGCGCTGAGGTTTCGCAGCACGGGGTAGAGCGCGCTTTGTTTGCCACCCAGCAGCGGGTCGCCGGTCAGTTCCAGCCGCTTGGCGATCTGGTAGCCATAAAGCGGTTCGTCCGAACGGGCCAGCACCGCCAGAAGGACCAGGGATACGGTCCCGGCGCTGAGCTCCTTCTGGAATTTCTTCAGGTGCGGCTCGGTGTCCTGCATGGTCCTGTCCCGGCCTGAGCGATACAGGCGTCTTGTGGATAGTGTTGAGTCAATAATAGCCAGGCCCGGAACAAGCGGCAGTGCCGCAAGTCACGGTCCCCGGCGGGGCCAGCGGGGGCCGCGGAAGCCCGCCCGTCTTGCATCCCTCGTCGCCTTGGTTAATGTGGGGGCCAATCCCCCCTGTCGGAGAGTGTCTCGATGAGCCCGTCCATGCCTGGCCCGATGCCCGCCCTGTTCGTCGGGCACGGATCGCCCATGAACGCCATCGAGGACAACGCCTGGCGTCGAAGCTGGCAGGCGCTGGGCAAACGCCTGCCGCGTCCCAAGGCCATCCTTTGCGTCTCCGCGCACTGGGAAACCGAAGGCGTTTTTGTCGGCAGCGCCGAGAAGCCCGACACCATCCACGACTTCCGCGGCTTTCCCAAGGCACTGTTCGACGTGCGCTATCCGGCGCCGGGCAGCCCGGACCTGGCGCACCGGGTCGCCGAGCTGGTGGACGATCCCCGGGTGCATTTCGACTCGCACCGCGGCCTCGACCACGGCGTCTGGAGCGTGCTGCAGCCCATGTTCCCCGAGGCCGACATCCCGGTGGTGCCGCTGAGCCTTTCCATCCTGCAGCCCGGCGCCTGGCACTACGACTTCGCCCAGCAGCTGGCGCCGCTGCGCGACGAAGGCGTGCTGGTCGTGGGCACCGGCAACATCGTGCACAACCTGCGCTACTGGCGGCAGGGCCAGACCGAGCCACTGGACTGGGCCCAGCGCTTCGACGAGGACATCGCCGAACGCATCGCCGAAGGCCACCACGAAGGCATGCTCGGCTACGAAACCCTGGGCCCCGACGCCCTGATGGCCATCCCCTCGCCCGAACACTACCTGCCGCTGCTGTACGTGCTGGCCCTTCAGCGCGACGAGGACCCGGTCGAGTTCTTCAACGAAGACGTGGTCGGCCCCATCTCCATGCGTTCGGTCATCATCGGCAAGCTGGACTGATGTCCGACAACCCGGTCCTGATGCTGTTCCTGCCGGCCGCGCTGGCCGTGGTGATGGCCGGGCTGGGCCTGCACCTGACCCTGGCCGACTTCCGCCGCGTGCTGGCGGTGCCGCGCGCCGTGGCCGTGGCGCTGGCGGTGCAGGTGCTGCTGCTGCCGCCGGTCGCGTTCGGCCTGGCCAAGGCCTTCGGCCTGCCCGGCGAACTGGCCCTGGGCCTGGTGCTTCTGGCGGCTTCGCCCGGCGGTGTCACCGCCAATCTTTTCAGCCACCTGGCGCGCGGCGACGTCGCGCTCAACATCAGCCTGACCGCCATCAACAGCGTGCTGGCGCTGGTGACGCTGCCGATCTGGACGGCGCTTGCGCTGTCGGTGTTCCTGGGCGCCGAAGGCAGCGTGCCGCCGCCGACCCGCAAGATCGTCGAGGTCGCCGTACTGGTGGTCGGCCCGGTGGCCCTGGGCATGGCGCTGCGCGCCTGGCGCCCGGCGCTGGCGGCGGCGGCGGAAAAGCCGGTGCGCTTGCTGTCCTCGCTGCTGCTGGGCGTGCTGATCATCATGGCCTTCGTGTCCGAGTGGGACATCGTGCGCATGTACGCGCCGGTGGTCGGGCTGGCCTGCGTGCTGTTCAACCTGGTCAGCCTGCTGTCGGGTTATTTCGTGGCGCGCGGCGTGCGCCTGGCCGAACCGCAGGCCATCGCCATCGCCTTCGAAATCGGCATCCACAACGGCACCCTGGCCATCTTCATCGCCATCGAAGTGCTGGGCCGCGACGCGGCCAGCATCGCGCCGGCCATCTATGCGCTCAGCATGTACCTCACCGGCGCGCTGTTCGCGATGTGGTTGTTGCACCGGGGCAAGGCGCGGCCGGCATGAAGAAGGTCTACGACCGCGACTATTTCGAAAACTGGTACCGCCGCCGCGACCTGGGCGGCGCCGCCGCGCTGGGCCGCAAGGTGGCGCTGGCCGTGGCCACCGCCGAATACCACCTGGGCCGGCCGCTGAAGTCGGTGCTCGACGTCGGCTGCGGCGAAGGCGCCTGGCGGGCGCCGCTGCTGCGTCTGCGCCCCGGCCTGAACTACATGGGCCTGGACAGCAGCGACTACGCCATCGACCGCTACGGCGCCAGCCGGAACCTGCACTGGATGCCCTTCGGCGACCTGGCCGCGGTCGGGTTTTCGCGGCCGGTGGACCTGCTGGTGTGCTCGGACGTGATGCACTACCTGGCCGACGACGAACTGCTGCGCGGGCTGAAGGAATTTTCGCGCCTGTGCCACGGCGTCGCCTTCCTCGAAGTCTTCGCCGAAGGCGATGAGATCGTCGGCGACCTGAAGGAACTGCACCGCCGCCCAGCCGCCTGGTACCGCAAGGCCTTCGGCAAGGCCGGCTTCACGCCCATCGGTTCGCACCTATATTTGTCCCAGGCCCTGGCCAGCCGCGCCACCGCGCTGGAGCTGCCCCGCTAGTGGGCGGCGAGACGCCGTTCGCAGACCTCGACCCCGACCGCATCCTCGACGCCGTCGAGTCACTCGGCCTGCACAGCGATGGCCGCGTGCTGGCGCTCAACAGCTACGAAAACCGCGTGTATCGCATCGGCATGGAACAGGGCCCGGCGCGCGTGGCCAAGTTCTACCGCCCCGGCCGCTGGACCGACGAAGCCATCGGCGAAGAACACGCCTTTTCCGCCGAACTAAAGGCTGCCGATCTTTCCGTGGTCGCGCCGCTGGAAATCCAGGGCCGCACCCTGCACCACTTCCAGGGCCATCGCTTCGCGCTGTTCGAACTGCGCGGCGGCCATGCGCCCGAGCCAGGCAACCGCGACGTGCTCACCCACCTGGGCCGCGTGCTGGGCCGCCTGCATGCGGTCGGTGCCTCCGGGCGATTCACCCACCGCGGCGTGATCGGCATCGAAAGCCACGGCGAGGACCCGGTGCACTACCTGCTGGAAAACCGCTGGCTGCCGCCCGACCTGGAAGGCAACTTCGAACGCCTGGCCGAAGCCCTGTTCGACGCCATGGACGCCTGTTACGAACGCGCCGGCGAATCCACCGTGCTGCGCCTGCACGGCGACTGCCACCCGGGCAATATCCTGTGGCGCGACGAGCAGGCGCACTTCGTCGATCTCGACGACTGCCTGTCGGGGCCGGCGGTGCAGGACCTGTGGATGCTGGCCGGCCGGCGCGAAGACAGCCGCGAGCCCTGGCGCTGGCTGCTGGAGGGTTATGAAACCTTCCGCGCCTTCGACCGCCGCGAACTGCACCTGGTCGAATCCCTGCGCACGCTGCGCCTGCTGCACCACAACGCCTGGATCGCCCGCCGCTGGCACGACCCGGCCTTCCCGGTTGCCTTCCCGTGGTTCGAGGCGCCGCGGCACTGGGAGTCGGTGATCACCCAGATGCAGGAACAGCTGGCTGCCCTGCAGGAACCACCGCCCGACCCCGACTGAGCCGGCTTGCGTTAGGCTGGTCGGCACCGTCCAGCGAGGAAACCGCATGCGCCCGACCCTGCCCCTGACCCTGCTGGCCCTGTCCCTGGCGGCCTGTGCGAACGCACCGGTGCAATCGGGCGCCCCGGCCGCAAAAGCGCTGACAACGCAGGAAGTCATCGACGCATCCACGCCGGCGGACTGGCGCCCGCTGGACCCGGAAAACACGGTCTACATGCAGCTGCCCTCGGGCATGGTGGTGATGGAGCTGGCGCCGGATTTCGCGCCCGAACACACGGCCAACATCCGAACGATGGTCAAGGGTCGTTACTTCGACGGCCTGTCCATCAACCGCTCGCACGACAACTTCGTGGTGCAGTGGGGCGACCCGGCCGGTGACGAACTGGCCCTGCGCCGGCCGCTGGGCGAAGCCAGGGAATCGCTGCCGGCCGAATTCAGCCGCGCCGCCGAAGGCCTGGATTTCCACGCCCTGCCCGACCCGGACGGCTGGGCGCCCGAGGTCGGCTTCGTGCAGGGCTTCGCCGCCGCACGCGACCCCAAGGCCGGCAAGGCCTGGCTGGCCCACTGTTACGGCACCGTCGGCGCCGGCCGCGCCATGGCGCCCGACTCGAGCAACGGCAGCGAACTCTACGTTGTCACCGGCCAGTCGCCGCGCCAGCTCGACCTCAACATCACCACCGTCGGCCGGGTCGTGGTCGGCATGGAACGGCTGAGCGTGATGCCGCGTGGCAGTGGTCCGCTGGGCTTTTACACCGAGGCTTCGCAGCGCGTGCCGATCCTGGCCGTGCGCCTGGCGTCGGAAATCGAGCCCGACCAGCGCGCGCACATCGAGGTGATGCGCACCGACACGCCCACCTGGGACGCCTACGTCGAATCGCGCCGCAACCGCAGCGACGAGTGGTACCTGCACCCGGCCGGCCACATCGACGTGTGCAACCTGTCGGTGCCGGTACGGCCCATCCCGAAGCCGGCCGCCGCAGGCTGAAGCCGGCTACTGGCTCGCGCGCAGCGCGGCTTCCACCGCCGGCCGGTAGCCGGACAGGTTTTCCTGGCTGCTGATGCCGGAATGCAGGGCCAGCAGGAAGGCGCGCAGGTTGTGCCGGCGCGCCAGGCCGGCTTCGTTTTTCCAGGCCTCGTCCCAGGACGCCATCGGCGCGGGGGCAGCCACGCCGTCCAGCCAGGCCGTCCAGCTTTCCTGGTCGAAGCTGTCCAGGCCCAGCGCCAGCAGCACCGGGCGCGCCAGGCGTTCGGATTCGGTGTGCACGTAAGGCGGCGCGCCATTCGGAGCAACCTGGCTGGCCACCGCGCCAAGCAAGCGCCGGCGCGCGGCGGCGTCCAGCGCCGGGTTCAGCACCAGCTGCATCACGAAGTCGGCGCCGTGCGCGACGCCGTGGCGCCAGCCCTCGCCATCGGTGAAACCGCGGTAGTCGCGCACGCCGGACAGGTAGTTCGCCGCGGCTGACACCAGCGTTTCGCGCTGTTCGTCCGACAGCCAGGCGGCCACCCGGTCGGTGCGCGCGACTTCGGCCAGCACCAGGGCCGCAAACGGCGCCTGGAATCCGGCGGGGTCCGGATGCTCGGGCGCCAGGTCGCCCAGCAGCGTTTGCATCAGCCCGGCGCGGACCGCCGGCGACACGGCGTCGGCCCGCAGCCAGGTGGCCAGGGTGGTGTAGGCCAGCGCGTCGCGAATTTCCGGATCCGGGTGGGCCAGGCAGGCCGCCAGGTTCGGCACGAGATTGTCCCGGTCGCCCCGGGCGGCCGCGGCCTGGCCGGCGGCCTGCACGGCCCGGGCAAAGCCGGCCGTGCCGGGACACAGGGGCGCCGGAGCCGCCGCGAGCACGGGCACCGGCAGCGCGAGCAAGACCACCACCAAGAAACAACGCATCGTTCCCCTCCTCCCTTGCGCCGGGCCGCGCGATGCATGCCGGCTGCATGGGAGAATGCCGCCCATGCCCTGGTTCGTCTACCTGATCGAATGCCTGGACGGCAGCGTCTATACCGGCGTGGCCGTGGACGTCGATCGCCGGTACGCAGAACATGCCGCCGGCAAGGGCGCGCGTTACACCCGGTCGCACCCGCCGCGCCGCCTGCTGGCCCGCTTCGAACATCCGGACCGGTCCAGCGCGCTCAAGGCCGAACACGCCATCAAACAACTCTCCGCCCTCCAGAAACGCGCACTCGCCGAAGGCCCCAGCCGATGACCCCGACCACCAAGGCCTACTGGCAGATGCACTTTTGCGTGCTGCTCTGGGGCTTCACCGCCATCCTGGGCAAGGTGATCACGCTGCCGGCCATGGCCCTGGTGGTCTGGCGCATGGCGATCGTGGCGCTGGCCCTGCTGCTGGTGCCCCGGGTCTGGCGCGGGCTGCGCGCGCTGCCACCGCGGCTGTGGCTGGTCTATTCCGGCATCGGCACCCTGGTGGCGCTGCACTGGCTCACCTTCTACGGCGCGATCAAGCTGGCCAACGCCTCGGTGGCGGTGACCTGCATCGCGCTGGCGACGGTGTTCGTGCCCATGGTCGAACCCTGGATCACCGGCCGCAGGTTCGAGCCGCGCGAACTGCTGCTGGGCGTGGCGGTCGTGCCGGGCGTCGCACTGGTGGTGGGCGGCGTGCCCGACGGCATGCGCATGGGCATCGTGGTCGGCACGATTTCGGCGATGCTGGTGGCGCTGTTCGGTTCGCTCAACAAACGTTACGTCGAACGCGCCGACCCGCTGACGGTCACCGGGCTGGAGCTGGGCGCCGGCGGACTGGTGCTGGCGCTGCTGACGCCGCTGCTGCCCTGGTTCGGATCGCCGCTGGTGATCCCCGGCGCCATGGACATGGTCTGGCTGCTGGTGCTGGCCCTGGCCTGCACCCTGCTGCCGTTCGCGCTGTCGCTGGTGGCGCTGCGGCACCTGAGCGCGTTTTCCGCGCAGCTGGCGGTGAACCTCGAGCCGATCTACGCCATCGTGCTGGCGATCGTGCTGCTGGGCGAGCAGCACGAACTGGGCGGCATGTTCTACGCCGGCGTGGTGGTGATCCTGGCCGGCGTGTTCGTGCACCCGCTGCTGTCGCGGCACCCGCTGCCCAAGCCCGAACCGGCCAACCTGGGCACGGCCGAAGGCAAGGTGCTCGACTAGGTGCGGCCGCGGCGCATGCGCGGCGTCAGCTCCAGCGTGCCGGCCTCGTCTATCCACTGCAGCACGCCGTCCTGCACCACCACCTGTACGTCCATGCCGCGCACCAGGCGCTGGCCCAGGGCCTTGGCTTGTTCGGGAACAACGTCCACCACGACCAGATTGCCGAAGCGCGCCAGCGCGGCTTCGTGTTTTTCCCACCACAGGTCGGCGCCGCGGCCGCCGTAGGTCAGCACCACCGCTTCGCCGGCGCGGCCACAGGCCTTGCGCACGCGTGATTCGTCGGGCTGGCCCAGGTCGATCCACTGTTCGATGACGCCGGTGAGGTCCTTGCGCCACAGGTCGGGTTCGTCGTCGGTGCTCAGGCCGCGGCCGAATTCCAGGCGTTCGTCGGCGAACAGCGCGAAGGCCAGCAGGCGCAGCATCAGCCGCTCGTCGGTTTCGGAAGGATGCTGGGCCAGCACCAGGTCGTGGCTGGCGTAGTAGTGCCGGTCCATGTCGCTGATCTGCAGCCTGGCCTTGTGCACGGTGGACTTGGGCGCCATCGCTCGATCCGGGGAAGTCTGGGCCCGGAAGCCTGGGCCATGCCGGCCGGGCTGTCCAGTCGCCGCGCATTGCCAGCCGGGCGCGCGGCGTGGACACTGTGCCCCGGGGATAAGCAGGGGAGCATCGCGTGGACGTTTACGAAAGAATCAAACGGCTGTTCGGCTGGGGCAAACCGGCCGCGCCGGTGGCCCACGCCGAGGCCAGCGAAGCTGCGGCCGACAAGCCGGCCAGCGCCAGCCCGGGACCCGAACGCCGCGGCAAGGCCCGCACCAATGCCCGCCCCGGCACCCGCATGCTGGTCATCGACGATTCGGCGACGATCGTTGCCCTGCTCTCGCGCATGCTCCGGCAGAACGACTACCACGTGCTCGAAGCCAGCGACGCCGAACAGGGACTGGAGATCGCCCGCAATCAAAGCCCGGAGCTGGTGTTCCTGGACATCGTGCTGCCGGGCATGGATGGCTTCGCCGCCCTGCGCCAGCTGCGCCGCGACCCGCAGACGCGCGACATCCCGGTGATCATGATCAGCGGCAACGAGCAGGCCACCGAACAGTTCTACGTGCACCGCATCGGCGCCGACGATTTCATGAAGAAACCGTTCTCGCGCGCCGAGGTATTCGCGCGCATCGAACGCCTGCTCGACGCCAACCGGGTGCCCAAGCGCCTGCCGACGGCAAGCCGCGTGGCCGCGGGCACCGGCGACGACCCGGAAACCGCCTGATCGGGTTCAGCGCGGCGGTTCGGCCTTGAGTTCGGCCATGTACTCCGCCGCCGGCTTGGGCTTGCCGATCGCCCAGCCCTGGGCCAGGTTGCAGTTGAGGTCGCCCAGGGCTTCAAGCGTGGCGGCGTCCTCGACGCCTTCGGCGACCACGCGCATGCCCATCTGGTGGGCGAAGCCGATCATCGCCTTGACGATCTGCAGCGAACGCAGGTCGCCCAGCATGCCGGTGACGAAGGACTGGTCGATCTTCATCTCGGTGGCCGGGAATTCCTTGAGGTAGGACACCGAGGCGTTGCCGACGCCGAAGTCATCGATCGAGACGCGCACGCCGGCGGCGTTGAGCTGGCGCAGCTGGTTCGCGCCGCGCCGCACGTCGGCGACGATGGCGGTTTCGGTGACTTCCAGCACCAGGTCGCGCGGCGCCACGTCCCAGAGCGTCAGCCCGCCCAGCAGCTGCTCGACCAGGCCGCGTTCGGCGAAGGCGGTGGCCGAGAGATTGAGCGCGATCGGGAAATCCAGGCCCTGCTTGCGCGCCTCGGACACCTGCTGCAGGCAAGCGTTGACCGACCAGCGCGTGAAGTGAGAAATCATGCCCGAACCTTCCGCGACCGGGATGAAAACGCCGGGGCTGATGAAACCCTTCGTCGGGTGTTCCCAGCGCGCCAATGCCTCGGCGCCGACGACGCGTCGGCGGCGCACGTCCAGGATCGGCTGCAGCCACATCGACAGCTGGCCTTCGTTGATCGCCACCAGCAGGTCGGCCGGGTCGACGCCGGTGGGCGTGATGCGCGACTTGCAGACCAGCATGCGGTCGGGTTCATAACGCGCCTGCAGCATGGCCTGTTCGGCCTGGCGGCACAGCAGCTCGGGTTCGTCGCCGTGTTCGGGGCACATGGCCACGCCCACCGACACCATGGCCAGCACCGGCTGGCCGGCCGCGTCGAAGGGTTGTTCGAACTGGCGCTGCACGCGCGCCGCCGCCAGCAGCGCGTGCTGGCTGTCCTTGAGTCCGGCCAGGACGAGGCCGTAGTCGCCGGACCCGAGCTCGATCATTTCGTCACCGGGGCGGAGGATCGCGCGCAGGCGTTCGGCCGACTGGCGCAGCAGTTCGTCCACCGCGGCATAGCCGGCGTGGATGCGCAGCCGGCGCAGGCCCTGCATGCCGATGCAGACGATGCCCAGGGACTGGCCTTCGGCTAGCGCCGACGCGACCTTGGGCGCCAGCACGTCGGCCATGGCGGTGTTGCGGGTGATCATGGCCGCGTCCCGGGCGTCAAAGGAACAGTTCCTCGGGCCGCAGGCCGTAGGCGCCGGGCTCCAGGGCCTGGGCGATCTTGACGCCGCCGTCGGCGAGGTCGACGCCGTGCTGCATCAGGTCGACGTCGCGGTAGGGTTCGTAGGGCTTCTTCTCGGTGTCGAGCAGCAACATCAGGCGGGGACGCAGGCGACGCACCTGGTTCTGCGCCATCACCACGCCGACTTCGCCGGTATTGAGTTCGACCAGCGACCCGGTCGGGTACACGCCCAGGCACTGCAGGAACTGTTCGACCACCTCGGCCTGGAACATGCGGTCGCGGGCCCGGTACAGCGCCTGCAGCGCGCCGTGGCGCGATTCGCCGTTTCGGTGCGGGCGGTCGCTGCGCAGGGCGTCGTAGGTATCGACGATGCCACCCATGCGCCCGGCCAGCGGCACGCGGTCGCCGGCCAGGCCATCGGGGTAGCCCGAGCCGTCGTGGCGTTCGTGGTGGGCCGCTACCAGTTCGCGGGCCCACTTGCCGGTGACACCGGCCTGGTCGAGCACTTCCATACTGCGCTGCACGTGGCCGCGCATGAGCTTCATCGCCTCGGGGTCGAGCTTGCCGCCGTGCTGGACCACGTCGCTGGGCAGGGAAGCCATGCCGGCGTCGAGCAGGAAACCGCCGGTGGCCAGCTCCACCAGCACTTCGCGCGGCAGCGCCAGGTGCCGGCCGAAGGCGGCGGCGAGGGCGCTGCAGTTCACCGCGTGGCTGTACATGTAATCGTCGCGCTTCATCAGCGCCATCAGCCAGAACAGCGCGTCGGAATTGCGCAGCAGGCTTTCGACCATCGGTTCGATCGCTTCGCGGACCACGCCCGGCTCGAGGCGGCGGCCACTGCGCACGTCGTCGGCGATGCGTTCGGCCAGGGCGCGCAGGTTGGCGTGGACCTCGCGGGCGCGCGGGATCTCTTCCTTGATGTCGACGGTGTTGTGGTATTCGGGGCCACGCGGCGGGAATACGTTGCGCGGCGCCGACCCGACGCGCAGGGACGGCCGGGCGTTGATCAGGCTCTTCTGCACGTCGATGAAGACGCTGGTGCAGTAGGCCGACAGCAGCTCGATGTCCTCGTCGGAGGTGATCTCGAAGCCCTGGAAGGGAAAAGGCGTACCGACCCAGTCGCGGTCCAGCCGACTGACGTACATGCCTTTTTCAAGCAGACCGACGAGCATCTGCCGCTCTTCAAGCACCATCTGCGGGCATCCCCCTGTTTCCGGGGGCTAAGTTAGCATGGGTTCCCCCCCGTCAGGCCCCACCCATGGCCAAGCCCCTGCTGGTATTCGTGCATGGCTGGTCGGTGACCAGCACGTCCACCTACGGCGACCTGCCGGCGCGGCTCAAACGCGAGGCCGCCCGCCGCGGGGGACCCGGCCTGGACGTGGCCCACGTCTACCTGGGCCAGTACGTCAGCTTCCGCGACGAGGTCCGGGTGGGCGACATCGCCCGGGCCTTCGACCACGCCATCCGGGGCGTGCTGGCCGGTGCCGGCCGCGAGCGCCGCTTCGCCTGCATCACCCACAGCACCGGCGGCCCCGTGCTGCGCGAATGGCTCGACCAGTTCTACGTGCGCCCCGGACGGCTGGCCGACTGCCCGCTGTCGCACCTGGTGATGCTGGCGCCGGCCAATTTCGGGTCGGCGCTGGCCCAGCTGGGCAAGGGCCGGCTGGCCGGCATCCGTGCCTGGTTCAACGACGTCGAACCCGGCCAGGGCGTGCTGGACTGGCTGGAGCTGGCCAGCCCGGAATCGCTGGCGCTCAACCTGCGCTGGATCCACGACTACCCGAAGCTGCACCTTCCGCGCGGGCCCAGGCCGGTGTTTCCGTTCGTGCTCAGCGGCGACGCCATCGACCGCAAGCTCTACGACCACGTCAACGCCTACACCGGCGAAACCGGCGGCGACGGCGTCGTGCGCCTGGCGGCGGCCAACCTCAATGCCCGCCACGTGGTGCTCGAACAGCCCGCGCCGGTGCCGGGCGAGGCCCTGCCCAGCGCCCGCAAGCGCCTGCGCGAACTGTCCCTGGCCGGCAGCCACCGTTCGGCACCCACGCCCTTCCGCATCCTGCCCGGGCTTTCGCACAGCGGCAGCGACATGGGAATCATGGCCAGCGTGCCCGATGACGACCTGCCGCACCCGACTGTGGACGCGGTGCTGCGCTGCCTGGCCGTGGCCGACGAACCGTCCTACCTGGCCCTGGGCCAGGCCTTCGCCGCCGAAAACCGGCTGCACCAGCAGCCCGCACGCCGGGTCGAGGTCGAAAAGATCCCGGTCCTTCCCGACCGGCGCTACGTGCACGATCCGCACTCGATGGTCATCTTTCGCCTGATGGACGACACCGGCGTGCGCCTGGGCAACCTGGACCTGCTGCTGACCGCAGGCCCGGCCGCCGACCCCAACCAGCTGCCCGAAGGCTTCCTGACCGACCGCCAGGGCAACCGGCGCGCGCCCGGGCACCTGGCGTTTTTCCTCAACCACGCGGCGCTGGCGGGCTCGCCGCCCGTCCCGGGCCCGGACGGCCGGATCGTGTTGCCCGAACGCTTGCCCCGCCCGCCCTACGGCCTGAAGCTGCAGCCGCGCGGCGGCGAACAGCTGGTCGAACACTGGGCTGCACAAATGGGCGCCGACCTGGGCGGCCTGCTGGACATCATCGAACCCAACCAGACCACGATCATCGACATCGTCATGCGCCGGGTCGTTCGCGAGGGCGTATTCCGTCTTGGCCAAAGCCTGGCCGCGCGGGACTTCCGCGACGACCCGCCGGGCGGGGCGATCTGAGGCCCCGACCACCGGCAGGGGGCGGTGAACGGAAAGTTCACGTAGCCTGCGACACCATCGCCGTCACGTCCTTCCCTGCCGAGGTCCGAGCCATGGCCAGCCGTCGCGAATTCCTTTCCGCCGCCGTGATCGCCGCGGGCGCCGTTGCCCTGCGCCCCGCCCTCGCACTGACGCCGCTGCCGCCGGGCATGCAGATGCGTGCGATCCCGTCCACGGGCGAAAGGATCCCGGTCATCGGCATGGGCACCTCGGGCAGCTTCGAAGTCGATGCGGCCGGCCGCGAACCACTCAAGGAAGTGCTGCGGCGTTTTGTCGCCGGCGGCGCCAGCGTCATCGACACCTCGCCCAACTACAGCAATGCCGAAGACGTACTGGGCGACCTGATGGCCGAACTGGGCCTGCGCGACAGCATCTTCCTGGCCACCAAACTGGCGGCCGACAACCGCGCCGCCGGTGAAGCGCAGTTCGCCGACTCGCTACGCCGCCTGCGTACCGACAAGGTGGAGCTGCTGGCCGTGCACAACCTGCGCGACTGGAAGACCCAGCTGGCGCTGGCCCGCGAACTCAAGGCCCAGGGCAAGGTGAAGTACGTCGGGCTCACGCATTTCCGCGACGAAGCCCACGATACCCTGGCCGACATCGTCGCCGCCGAAAAGCCCGACTTCGTGCAGATCAACTACGCCGTGGGGGCGCCGAACGCGGAGAAACGCGTATTGCCAACCGCCGCCGACAACGGCGTGGCGGTGATGGTCAACCGCGCCTTCGACGACGGCAGGCTGTTCTCGCGCGTCGCCGGCAAGCCGCTGCCGGGCTGGGCGGCCGAGGTCGGCGTCAGCTCCTGGGCGCAGATGTTCCTGAAGTTCGCGCTGAGCCATCCGGCGGTGACGGTGGTGATCCCGGCCACCGGCAAACCCGACCGCCAGTCCGACAACCTGCGCGCCGGCAGCGGCGAAACGCTGGACGCGGCGCAGCGTGCCGAACTGATCGCGATGTTCGCCTGACATGGCCACGTCGCCGGGCGGCATCAGGCACCTGGTCGCCCGGCTCTTCGGCATCGAAGCCGAGGAAGTGCCGGCGGTGGTCGCCGGCATGGCGATGTTCCTGCTGCTGTTCGCCGGCTATTTCATGCTGCGGCCGGTGCGCGAGACCATGGGCATCGCCGGCGGCGTGCGCAACCTGCAGTGGCTGTTCACCGGCACCTTCATCGCCACGCTGGTGGCGATACCGCTGTTCGGCCTGGTCGCCAGCACGGTGCGCCGCCGGCGCATCCTGCCCTGGACCTACGGCTTCTTCGCGCTGAACCTGCTGGGCTTCGCGGCCGCAATCCATGCTGCCCCGGACAATCCCTGGCTGGCGCGCGCGTTCTACATCTGGCTGTCGGTGTTCAACCTGCTGGCGATCTCGGTGGCCTGGAGCGTGCTGGCCGACCTGTTCCCGGCCGCCCAGGCCAAGCGCGTCTTCGCGCTGATGGCCGCGGGTGCCAGCGCCGGCGGCCTGCTGGGCCCGCTGCTGGGCCTGCTGCTGGTCGAATCCCTGGGCCACGGCGGCCTGATGGCCCTGGCCACCGTGTTCCTGCTGGGTTCGGCGGGCGCGGCGCTGTGGCTGCAGGGCTGGCGCGACCGCCACCCGCTCGACGAAGCCGAAGTCCTGGCCCGGCGCGCACCGCTGGGCGGCAATCCCTTCCAGGGCATCGGCACCGTGCTCGGATCGCCCTACCTGCTCGGCATCGCCACCTTCGTGGTGCTGCTGGCGACGGTGACGACCTTCCTTTATTTCGAACAGGCGCGCCTGGTGGAACTGCATTTCCCCGACCCGACCGACCAGACCCGCGTCTTCAGCCTGCTCGACACGGTGGTGCAGACGATCGCCATCCTGACCCAGCTGTTCCTGACCGGCCGCATCGTGCGCCGCCTGGGCCTGGTGGTGCTGCTGACCACGGTGCCGGTGGTGATGGTGGGTGGTTTCCTGTGGCTGGCGATGGCGCCCACCTTCGCGGTGCTGGCCATCGTCATGGTGACCCGGCGCGCCGGCGAGTACGCCCTGGCCCGGCCGGGCCGGGAAATGCTGTTCACCGTCGTCGCGCCCTCGGCCAAGTACAAGGCCAAGAACGTCATCGATACCGCGGTCTACCGGGGTGCCGATGCCGTCAGCGGCTGGGTGAAGGCCGGCATCGACGCCTTCGCCTCCAGCCCGGCCGTGGTCGCCGTGGCCGGCGCCGGCGTGGCCCTGGCCTGGGCATTTACCGGCGCGGGACTGGCCCGGGCGCAGGCCCGGCGGGAGGCCTCGGGAGCGTCTTCTGACAATAATGCTAACTAGGTAAGCATTACTCTCCACACCTTGTCCGCATTTGCTCATTGGCGGTCAGCGACACCAGTCGTTTCAAGGACCTGCCGGCAGCCTGTTAGTCCTGCTTAGCAATGCCCGCCCTGACTACCATCCTGCCCGCCTTGCGCCCCCGCCGCCGGAATGGTCCATTGGCCACGCCCCGGGCGCGTTCTTCTCCTCGTCGAGCCGTCCGGAATCCACTTTGCAGTCAACCGCCCCCTGGCGTTGACACCCTTTGGCAGGGCGATCGGCTGTTTTCGGGACAGTCGGCCCTGCCTTCTTTTTGCCTGCGATCAGGCCCTGGCCAGGGGCGCACGCTGGCTGACCGCCACGCTGCCCAGGATCAGGGCACAGGCCACCGCCATCGGCCAGGTCAGGGCTTCGCCGAGCAGGCTCCAGGCCCAGGCCACCGCCATCAGCGGCACCAGGTAGGTCACCGTCACGGCCCGGGCGGCACCCACGCGCTGGATGAGCCGGTAGAACATGGCGTAGGCCCAGCCGGTGCTGAGCACGCCGACCGCGATCGCCGAGCCCCAGGCCGCGGCTGACACCGGCACGACCGGCCAGGACGCCACGGCAAACGGCAGGGCCATCAGCGCGCCGCACAGCAGCGTGGCCGCGGCCACCGCCACCGGCGGCAGGCCGGCGAACCAGCGCGGCACCAGGTTGGCGCCCACGCCGTACAGGAAGGCAGCCAGCGCGCCGGCCGCCGCGGCCGCACCGATGTTGCCGCCGCCGGTCTTGTCGCTGGCCAGCACGACCACGCCGATGAAGCCCAGCACCAGGGCGAACCATTTGCGCGGCGCGATGGCTTCCTTGAAGAACAGGAAGGCCACCAGGGCCGTGAACAGCACGGCCATGGCATTGGTGATGGCGCCCACGCCGGCCGGTGCCCGCTGCGCCGCCCAGGCGAACAGGGCGAAGGGAATGGCGGTATTGATCGCAGCGACCAGGGCCAGGCGCGGCCAGAGGCGGCGCGGCAGCCTTGCCCGCGCCAGCCAGAGGAAGGGCAGCAAAACCAGCGCGCCGAAGGCCAGGCGCATCTCGACCAGCGGCGCCGTGCCGAACTCCGGCGCGGCGACCCGCTGGAACAGGAAGGACGCGCCCCAGACCGCCGAGAGCAGCAGCAATTCGAGCGGCGTCAGCCAGGCCCGGGTTTCGATCGGCGGCGCGGGGGACACCAGGGGCGGCGGGTTCTTCATGGCGAGGGGCAAACCAGTTGTTGGCTGCGGCCATTATCGGTGGCCCCGAAAAGCCTACAAGCGCATACTTTCCGGCAGTGCCACAAACCTGGCTTGAGGCTCATGACACGCGTCCGGTCCGACCTGCTGCCGGCGCTTGCCGCCTTCGAATCGGCGGCGCGCCACCAGAATTTCACCCATGCCGCCGAAGAGCTGCACCTGACCGCGAGCGCGGTCAGCCACCACGTCCGCAAGCTTGAAGCCCGGCTGGGCGTGGCCCTGTTCCAGCGTCACGCCCGTGGCGTCACCCTCACCCAGGAGGGCCGCCAACTGGCCGACGCCGCCGGCAACGCGCTCGCTGACATGGAAGGCGTGTTGAACAGCCTGCGACCGCGCCGGCTGCAGGCCGCGAAGGTGCGCATCACCACCCTGCACTCGGTCGTGCACACCTGGCTGCTGCCGCGGCTGGGTCGATTCGTGGCGCTACATCCCGACACCGAACTGGTGTTCGACACCGAAGCCACGCTCAGCCGCTTCGAGGACGGCGGCCACGACCTGGGGATTCGCCACGGCCCGGGCCAGTGGCCGGGGCTTGCCGCCGTGGCGCTGATGGACGACACCATGCGGCCGGTGGCCTCGCCGGCCATGCCCGGGCTGGCGGACGTGCACTCGCCGGCCGACCTCGCCGCGCTGCCCCTGATCGCCGACAAGGCCCGCCAGGGCTGGCACGACTGGTTCCGCGCCGCCGGCGTGCACGGCGCGACGCCGCGCGAGCGTTACCAGTTCAGCGACACCACCGACGCCATGCTGGCCGCCGCCCTGGGCCTGGGCGTGGCGCTGGCCCGCGAGCGGATCCTCGCGCCTTTCCTCGCCGACGGCCGCCTGCGGCTGCTCGACCTGCCGGGCATGCCGGCGCGCTGGAGCTATTTCGTGGTGTACCCGGCGCACCGCCAGCCGAGCCCTGCCGCGCAGGGTTTCATCGACTGGCTGCTGGCGGACGTCGCGGATTTTGGCCCCTGACGCCGGCGGCGTATCCTTTGCCTTTGTTGCCGACTGCCATTGCATGCCTATCTGGGTTGACGCCGACGCCTGCCCCAACGTCATCAAGGACATCCTGTTCCGCGCCGCCGAGCGCACCCGGGTGCCGGTGACGCTGGTGGCCAACAGCTGGATCCGCACGCCGCCCTCGCGCTACATCAAGTCGGTGCAGGTGTCCGGTGGCTACGACGTGGCCGATGCCGAAATCGTCGAACGCTGCGCGCCTGGCGACCTGGTGGTGACCGCCGACATCCCGCTGGCGGCGCTGGTGCTGGAAAAAGGCGCGCTGGCCCTGAACCCGCGCGGCGAGCTCTACACCGCCGACACCATCGCCCAGCGCCTGACGATGCGGAACTTCATGGACGAACTGCGTGGTTCGGGCGTCGACACCGGTGGCCCGGCCGGCTTCCATGCCCGCGACCGCCAGGCTTTCGGCAACGCCCTCGACCGCTGGCTGGCCAGCCAGCCGCGGCCACCCTCACCCGCCAGGGACACGGCATGAACATCATCGATTTCGAACTCGACCGCGATGTCGTCGCGCTCAACGACCTGCTTCGCCTGGCCGGACTGTGCGGCAGCGGCGGCATGGGCAAGGCCATCGTCGCCAGCGGCGAAGTGACGGTGGACGGCGCGGTGGAACTGCGCAAGACCGCCAAGATCCGCGCCGGCCAGGTGGTGCGCTGGGGCGACGCCGAGATCCACGTACGCGCCGCCGGCTGAAGCCTCAGCGGCCGCCGCCGCTGCGCCAGATCGTCCACACCAGCCAGACGCCGCCTACCGCGGCGCCCAGGAACCCCAGCAGGCCGAACAGCGGCAGGCCCAGCAGGGTCGGGCCGCCTTCGACGGTCATCACGATCGACGAGCCGACGATCAGTGCCGCCACGACGATCCCGACGGTCAGGCGGTTCGCCGAATGCGCCACCTGGTCGCCAAACGCCTTGAGCCGTTCAACGTCCAGGTTGAGGTTGAAGCGCCCCTGGCGCAGCGCCCGCAGCGCGTGGCGCAGCTGGCCGGGCAGCGATGAAAGCAGGCTGACGGTGTCGCCGGCCACGCGGCGGCCGCGCCTGGCGATGGCCTTGGGCGAATAACGTGCGCGCATGGCCCGGCGCAGGTAGGGTTCGGCTTCGCTGGCCATGTCGAAGTCCGGGTCGAGCCGGCGGCCCACGCCTTCGAGCGTGACCAGCACCTTCACCATCATCGCCAGGTCGGCCGGCAGCACGACCGCGTGCTCGCGCAGCAGCGCGGTGATCTCGGTGAGCATGGTGCCCAGGCGTAGTTCGCCCAGCGGCACGCCGTGGTAGTGGTCGATGAAGGCGTCCACTTCCTGCAGCAGGGCGGCTTCGTCCATCTGGTCGTCGGCGGCCCATTCGAGCAGCACTTCGGCCACCTGGCCGGCGTCGCGGCGAACCAGGCCTTCGAACAGGTCCAGCACCTGGTAACGCCGTGATTCGGAAAGGCGGCCGACCATGCCGAAATCGAGCAGGGCCAGCTTGTCCCCGGGAAGCCGGATGACGTTGCCCGGGTGTGGATCGGCGTGGAAAAAACCATCCTCGAACATCATGCGCATGCCGGCGCGGGCGCCGACGCGGGCCAGCTCGGGCAGGTCGGCGCCAGCGGCAAGCAGCGCGTCGGTATCGCCCAGCGGGATGCCGTCGATGAACTGCTGCACGTTCACGCGTTCGCAGGTGTGGTCCCAGTACACGCGGGGCACCACCAGCGCCGGCTCGTCGGCCAGGCTGGCGGCGATGCGTTCGGCGTGGCGGCACTCGGCGGCCAGGTCGAGCTCGCGCGACAGCGAGGCCTGCAGCTGGCGCACCAGCGCCTGCGGCTGGTAGCGGCGCAGGTCGGGCGACTCCGATTCAAGGACGCGGGCCAGCCGCTGCAGCAGCCGCATGTCGGCCTCGACCTGCGGGCGGATGCCGGGGCGACGCACCTTCACCGCGACCTCGCTGCCGTCGGCCAGCCGCGCCCGGTAAACCTGGGCAATGGAGGCGGCCGCGATCGGGACCTCGTCGAAACCGGGGAAAACCGAGGCGATGGGGCCGCCAAGGTCCTGCTCGAGCTGTTCGCGCACGTCCTCGAAACCGGCGGCCGGCACCTGGTTCTGCAGCTTCTCGAATTCGGCGATCCATTCGGGCGCGAAGAGGTCGACGCGCGTGGCCAGCAGCTGCCCCAGCTTGACGAAGCTCGGCCCCATTTCCTCGAAGGCGCGGCGCACGCGTTCGGGCGGCGACAGCGTCGCCAGTTCAGCGGTGGCCTCCGAGTGGAAGAGGTGGCCGGCGCGCTCCAGCGCCCCGGCCAGGCCAATGCGCCGCACCAGGTCGCCGAACCCGTAGCGCGCCGCCACCGAGGCCACCTCGTTGAGGCGGCCCAGGTCACGCGCGGCGCTGAGGGTTTCCCAGAGCATTCCCGGTCAGGCGCCCATGCAGAAGAAGTTGAGCTTGTTGCCGTCCAGGTCGCGGAAGTAGGCGGCGTAGAAGCCCTTGAAACGTTCGCCCGGCGCGCCTTCGTCGGTGCCGCCGAGTTCAAGTGCCTTCGCATGCAGGGCATCAACCTGCGCGGGGCTGCGCACGACCAGCGCGACCATGGTGCCGTTGCCGCGGCAGGCTTCCTCGCCGTCGTAGGGCGTGATCACGCCCAGGCTGGGCGACTGCATGCCGGTGCCCCAGGCGACGAAACGTTCGCCCTCCATGATGCGCTTGGCGCCGATCTCGGCCAGCAGCGCGTCGTAGTAGGCGCAGGCCCGCGCCATGTCGTTGGTGCCGAGGGTGACGTAGCCGATCATGTCTTGCACTCCGTTGGGGTTCTGCGACCAAGCATGGGCGGTTGCGCACCGGCGCGCCAGCGTCGAAGCCGCCAGCAGCGTCGGATTCCGCTCCTCAGCGGCGACGCGCCTTCGCGAAAGGCAGGCCCTCGAACAGGAAAGCCTCCAAACGCTGGCATTCGTCGGCCGAGCGTTCGCAAAGGATAGCCAACCGCACGACGGGCACGCCCTGTTCTTCCACCAGCCGGTATCGCGCCACGCCCACCCTGATGTTCTCCGGCGGCGGCGCGGTGGGCGACGCGGGACGCGGGGGCTGCACGGTATAGCGGAACCAGAAGACCGACGGATCGCGCGCATCCGGCACGAGGCTGGTATGGATCAATCCAATTTCCGGATCCCGGCCCATGGCATACGGGGGCTTGTACACCTTGTCTCCGGAGTCGGGAGCTGCCGCCTGGAAGGCCTGGATCGACTCGAACGGGAAGGGTTCGTCGTCCTTGATGTACATGGGCCGGCGATGCGAGCGCGGCCAAGGGATGCTTACCGGCACCACGGTGCGGAATCCACCGAACTTGACGGGCGCCTGGATCCAGCCATCACGCGCTTTTTCCCGTTGCCCCGGCGACAGCACGTAGGCCGCGACCGACGCGAGCGCGGACTCGTCGAAAGCCGTGATGCCCGAGCTCTTGTCGACGCGGGTTTCAGTGACGCGGCCGCAATCGTCGAAACGAGCACCCACCAGCACGAGGCCGGTCTTGTTCGCGCGTGCTTCCTTGACCGGGTAGCGCGGCTGAACCATTCGTGGCGCCGGGCATTCCACGGCAGCGGTCGCGGCAGCCGCCGGCGCTTCGACCGGCGGCGCCGGCATGGCCAGCGCCAGCGCGAACAGGATGTCGATCACTTACCCGCCCCCAGCATCGGCAGGTTCAAGCCCTGCTCGCGTGCGCAGGCTTTGGCGATCTCGTAGCCGGCGTCGGCGTGGCGCATGACGCCGGTGCCGGGGTCGTTCCACAGCACGCGGGCCAGGCGCGCGTCCGCCGCCTCGGTGCCGTCGGCGACGATCACCACGCCGCTGTGCTGGCTGTAACCCATGCCGACGCCGCCGCCGTGGTGCAGCGACACCCAGGTGGCGCCGCCGGCGACGTTCAACATGGCGTTTAGCAGCGGCCAGTCGGAGACCGCGTCGCTGCCGTCCATCATGGCTTCGGTTTCGCGGTTGGGCGAGGCAACGCTGCCGCTGTCGAGATGGTCGCGGCCGATCACGATCGGCGCGCTCACTTCGCCGGTGCGCACCATTTCATTGAAGGCCAGCGCCAGGCGATGGCGGTCGCCCAGGCCAACCCAGCAGATGCGCGCCGGCAGTCCCTGGAAGCTGATGCGCTCGCGCGCCATGTCCAGCCAGCGGTGCAGGTGCGGATTGTCCGGGATCAGTTCCTTTACCTTCGCGTCGGTCTTGTAGATGTCCTCGGGGTCGCCGCTGAGCGCGACCCAGCGGAAGGGACCAATGCCGCGGCAGAACAGCGGCCGCACGTAGGCCGGCACGAAACCCGGGAAGTCGAAAGCGTCCTTGCAGCCCACGTCGAAGGCCATCTGCCGGATGTTGTTGCCGTAGTCGAAGGTGGGCACGCCCATGTCCTCGAAGTTCAGCATCGCCTCCACATGCGTGCGCATGGAATGTTTGGCCGCGTCGATGACCTTCTGCGGGTTGTTCTTCTGCTCGCTGAACCATTCTTCCAGCGTCCAGCCGGCCGGCAGGTAGCCGTGCAGCGGATCGTGCGCGGAGGTCTGGTCGGTGACGGCATCGGGACGAACGCCGCGGCGCACCAGTTCGGGCAGGATTTCGGCGGCATTGCCCAGCAGCGCGATGGATTTGGCCTGGCCGCCGCTGGTGTAGCGCTCGATGCGGGCAAGGGCATCGTCGAGATCGGTGGCCTGTTCGTCCACGTATTTGGTGCGCAGGCGCATGTCGATGCGCGACTGCTGGCATTCGATGTTCAGCGAACAGGCGCCGGCCAGCGAGGCCGCCAGCGGCTGCGCGCCACCCATGCCGCCCAGGCCGGCGGTGAGGATCCAGCGGCCGGTGAGGTCGCCGCCGTAGTGCTGGCGGCCCATCTCGACGAAGGTTTCGTAGGTTCCCTGCACGATGCCCTGCGAGCCGATGTAGATCCAGCTGCCGGCGGTCATCTGGCCGTACATCATCAGGCCCTTGGCATCGAGCGCGTTGAAATGGTCCCAGGTCGCCCAGTGCGGCACCAGGTTGGAGTTGGCGAT